>JALSJL010000409.1 GCA_026989405.1 Marinosulfonomonas sp.
ATTTTCCCAGCGCAGGCGCTCGAACTGCAACCATTGCAGCGCGCCGCAATGCGGGCATGGCACGTGGTAGCGGCGTTGGTCGCTCAATTCATACTCCCGCTCGACGCGGCTGGCGCCGGTGATCGTGGGCGTGGACGCCAGAAACAGCTTGGCCCGGTGCCCGAAACTGGCGCAGCGCGCCTCGGCCAGCGCGATCGGATCGCCTTCACCGTCCACGTCGCCCGGATAGGCGTCGACTTCATCCAGAAACACCCAGCGCGCCGGCATCGAGCGCAGGCCCACCGCGCTGTTCGCCCCGGTCAGCACCAGCTGGCCGCCCGGAAACCGTTTGGCCAGGATCGTGTTGCCGCTGTCCTTCGAGCGCGACGGCGAGATGCGCTCGCGCAACTCTGGGCTTTCCTCGATCAGCGGCGCGATCCGCTGCTGCGACAGGCGCTTGGCAGTGTCCACCGTCGGCTGCACCAGCAGGAACGGTCCCGGTGCTTGGTGAATGCAGTATCCAAGCCAGTTGTTGCCTGCCTCGGTTGCGCCCACCTGCGCCGCCTTCATGAAAACGATGCGCCGCGCCGGGTCGCTCGGGCTTAGTGCATCCATGATCTCGCGCATGTATGGTGTTCGCGCTGTGCGGTATGGCCCGGCCTCTGATGCCGCCCGCGACGAAAGAATCCGGTGCCGGTCGGACCATTCAGAAACGGTCAGCGCCGGGTCCGGGGCCAGCCCCGCGAGCCAGGCGCGGCGGATGTCCTCCGCACCGTCGAAGTCAGCGAGCGTCATGATCTTCCAACATCGCCGCTGCCGAATTGACCATTTGCGGGATCGACATGAAATCGATTTGTTTCTTCTGTTCCGGCGTCAGTTGCAGTTCCCACCAGCGCAGAAGCTGGTATCTCTCTGCGGCGAACCACCTTCCGTGAAAATTGTAGTGCGGCTCCGGCAGCGGTATGTTTTCAACGTCCATCTCAGCGCAGTTCAATCTCGATCTCCGCCAGTTCTGCCAGCTGCTTGCGCAGGTGACGTTCCAGCACCTGTTCCATGGTGTGTGCGTCCACGCCGAGATCGGCCGCCATGTCGGCAGCGGCCCGCGGTGGCCAGTTTTGCCAGGCGTCCCGTTCGCGCCGTGCCAAATCGAACACCATGGCCGTGGCCTTCTCGCGATCCACCAGCTCGCCCTTCATCTTGGCGAGCTTCACCTTGGCGGTCTGTGCCTTCAGCACCTCGTTTGCCATGCGGGCGCGCAGGAACGAAACCTCGCCGTCGCCGGGTGGCGTATCGCCAAGGGTCTCGTCCACCGCGCGGAGCGCCGCCTTCGGCACAGGCTTTGTCTTCACGCGCGTCTTTGCACCCATCGCCTTTTTTGCATGCTCGCCGCGTTGTTTTGCAGGGTCTGTTTGAGCGGCCCATTCCATGTCGGCCTTCTCCGGATCGATCGTGCCGTCTGGCTCGGTCGTAATGCGTCCGGAGGTGATGGCTTTCCGCACCGCTGTGTGGCTCACACCACGGTGGCGAGCATATGCGCGGATTGATATGCCCATCAGATATTCCTCACTCGGATGTGCTCGAACAGCCGCCGGAGCGTGTATGAGCGGATAAGCGACAC
>JALSJL010000410.1 GCA_026989405.1 Marinosulfonomonas sp.
GATCAAGGATCTGGTCGAGTTTGACGGTGTTCGGGGCAATGATCTGATCGGGTATGGCTTGGTTGTCGGCTTGAATGGCACGGGTGACGGTATTCGAAATGCACCATTCACCGAGGATATCATGCAAAATATCCTCGAGCGATTGGGGGTCAATATCACCGGGGAGCAGTTTCGGCCAAAGAATGTGGCCGCAGTGTTTGTTACGGCGACGTTGCCACCCTTTGCGCGCACCGGCGAGCGCATTGATGTGACGATTTCAGCGATAGGAGATGCCAAGAGCTTACTAGGTGGCACCTTGATCATGACGCCATTGAATGCGGCAGATGGTGAAATTTATGCCGTTGCCCAAGGGGCAATCATTGCCGGAGGGGTTTCAGCCGAGGGAAATGGCACCAGCGTGGTGCAGGGCGTTCCTACATCCGGAGTAATCCCTGCCGGTGCGCGCGTTGAACGCGAACTCGATTTTGACTTCACGCAGCTTTCGTCAATCCGCCTGGCGCTGCGCAATCCCGATTTTACTACGGCCGGCCGTATCGAGAACGTGATAAACGGGAATTACGGGCGAGTCGTGGCGCGTATGCTTGATAGCGGTACGGTCCTGCTCGACATTGCTGCGACCCGGGCACTTTCGCCCGCTCATGCGATTGGCGAGATCGAAAACTTGCTGGTTTCGCCAGAAATCAAGGCGCGTGTTGTGGTTGATCAGCGCTCCGGCACCATTGTCATGGGGGCGGATGTTCGCATCAGCAAAGTGGCGGTTAGCCAAGGAAACTTGACTCTACGCATTCAGGAAACGCCGATCGTGGTGCAGCCCAATCCGTTTAGTGATGGAGAGACGATCGTGGTGCCGCGCACCAATGCGACCATAACCGAAGAACAGGGTCCGGGTCTTGCCGAGGTGAGCGAAGGGACCAGCCTGTCCGAGGTGATTGCCGGGCTGAACGCGCTGGGTGTTTCGCCGCGTGATATGATTGACATCCTCACAAGTATTAAGGCGGCGGGCGCCCTGCATGCGGAGTTCATCGTTCGCTAAGTCCCGTCATGCCCAGCGGGCGAGAATGGCTTCTGCTTCCAGCGGCCTGTTCGGCGCATTTCCCCGGATCGCGCCTGGTGTCTGGGATAGGGCTGGCGCCGGGGCTGGTTGGGTTATGCCATCAATTTCCACAAATGTGCCTCTGTCGATATTGTGCTGGTGATGTTGTGCCTCGGCCAAGCTCAGGACGGGGGTGACGCAGGCGTCAGTACCATCCATGATTCGGGTCCATTCGTCACGGTTTTTGCTGGCAAAGCGTTTGGCAAAAATGGTTTGCAGCTGGGGCCAATTCGCTTGGTCCAGTCGATTCGGAAGGGCTTCGGCGTCAAGCCCGAGAAGGGTGACAAACACTTGGTAAAACTGCGGCTCCAGCGCGCCGACAGCCATGAAACCGCCACAGGCGCATTGGTAGGTCGCATAATATGGCGCGCCGCCATCCAGCAAATTGGCGGCACGGTGGTCTTGCCAGACATCCGAGGCTGCCATGCCATGGATCATTGTGCCAAGGTGACAGGTGCCATCGGTTATGGCGCAGTCGACGACCTGGCCAATGCCTGAAGCG
>JALSJL010000411.1 GCA_026989405.1 Marinosulfonomonas sp.
CGTATGAGACATACAGGTGATAGCGGTCGGACTCGGCTGCAAATCCGCTCTTGCCGGTCGGGCCGGGGCCGCCATCGGGGGTGATCCAGTTGCGAAATGTCGACTGCGGCCGCTTGAAGGCACCGCCCGTCGATTTGGTGTCATACCAATCGCTGTGCCACTTCCCGTCAACCAGTTGTCCCATGCAGAGCTCTTTCCCTGAAACTTATTGGGTGCCGCCACTCTGACAGGTTGGTGGGCACAAGTCACTTTCGCGCTGCCATCTTTCGAAGTGGCGTCGCAAAATGCGCGCCCGTCGCCGCAATATCCATTGCTGGCGCCCGAAAGTCGGCCTATACCCACAAGCAGACGAGGCCAAATCTGGCCAGAGAGGTTGGCTGTCGATGATCGACCCATTCAGGGGATCGGACGCAGCATCGTCGGGAATTGAGCGGCTTTTCCTCTCGGGCGCAGTATGTCTGGATGAAAGGACGCCAAGATGAAGAAGATTTCAGTTTTTCTGGTGATGATGCCATCGGCCGCATTGGCCGATCCCGGACACTTGCTGGGTGGCGGTCACGACCACCTGGTCGCTGCCGCGGCGGCCGCCGCGGCGCTGGCGGCCGCGCTTTGGGGTGCCACCAGGGGGCGTCCGAAGGACAAGGCAGACGAGCAGGACGAGCCCGAGGCGGAACCACAGAATGGCTGAGCAGGCGGGCAAGATCGGCGTCATGATCTGTGGCCATGGTTCACGGTCACAGGCGGCCGTGGATGAATTTGCCATCCTCGCGGAAAAGTTGCCGGCAATGCTGCCGCAGGATTGGGAAACAGAATACGGCTATCTCGAGTTTGCCAATCCGGTGATCCGTGACGGGCTGGACAGACTGCGGGCCAGGGGCTGTGACCGTATCGTGGCCGTGCCGGGCATGCTGTTTGCCGCGATGCATACCAAGAATGATATTCCGACGGTGTTGAATACCTATGCCCGGAAACATGGGGTCGATGTGAGCTATGGGCGGGAGCTGGGTGTCGATCCCAAAATGCTTGAGGCCGCAGGTGATCGCGTGCGTGAAGCCCTCGATCGGGCGAACGCCGAGCTTGGACCGCTGCCGCTTGAGGAAACCTGTCTTGTGGTGATCGGGCGCGGAGCATCCGACCCGGACGCCAATGCCAATGTCGCCAAGATCGCCAGGATGCTGTGGGAAGGCATGGGGTTCGGCTGGTGTGAGGTCGGGTATTCCGGGGTTACATTCCCATTGGTCGAACCAACCCTGGATCATGTTGCAAAACTTGGATATCGCCGGGTGATCGTGTTCCCGTATTTCTTGTTTACAGGCATCCTGATTGACCGGATATACGGGTTTACGGACCAGGTGGCAGCGCGCTACGAGGGCATTGAATTCGTCAAGGCCGGATATCTGCGCGACCATCCCAAGGTGCTGGAAACATTTGCCGAACGTGTCACCGAACAGTTGGGTGAACAAGTCCCCGAGACCTGCGGGACATGCAAGTACCGCACCCAGGTTCTTGGCTTTGAAGCCGAGGTCGGGGCGGTTCAGGAAAGCCATCATCACCATGTCGAAGGCCAGGGCGCAAGCGCGCCCGGATCGAACGTGGCAGATTGCAAACTCTGTGATGATTTCTGCACCGGTGAATGCCGGTTGGAGCAATCCACCCACCACCATGACCACCACCATCACCACGATCACCACCACCACGATCACCATCATGCAGAATATCCCCATGCCGGACACCCGCACGGGCCGGAAAGTGTTCGGAAGGGCAAGGCGTGATGGGCAATGGAGGGGCGCAGGACCGGGCAACTGAGCGCGCCGGAAAGACATGGTTCTGATGCGCCCCTACGAGAAGGATCCTGCTGCGATCTATGATCAGAGCTTTGCAATCGTGCGTCGTGAAGCACGGCTTGAGCGGTTCGAACCGGGGCTCAGAGAGCTTGTCGTCCGGCTGGTGCATGCCTGCGGAATGGTCGAGGTCGCGGACCGGCTGGCATATTCCGAAAACGCGTTTCACGCGGGCCGGAACGCTTTGAAAAACGGCGCGCCGATACTGTGTGACTGCCAGATGGTGGCATCCGGTGTGATCCGCCGAAACCTCCCGGCGGAAAATGAGGTGGTGGTCACCCTGAACGAGCAGGGCATTCCCGAACTGGCGTCCCAGATCGGCAATACCAGGTCGGCCGCCGCGGTCGAGTTGTGGCGCGACCGGATCGAAGGTTCGGTTGTTGCCATCGGCAATGCGCCAACCGCCTTGTTCCACCTGCTTGAACTGCTTGACCAAGGCTGGCCCCGGCCTGCGGTCATTCTCGGGTTTCCGGTTGGGTTCGTCGGGGCAGCCGAAAGCAAGGCCGAACTGGCAGGCGCACCCCGGGGATGCGAGTTTGTGGCCTTGCGCGGAAGGCGGGGCGGTTCTGCGATGGCGGCTGCTGCCGTCAATGCTCTGGCGGCCGGGTTGGCCGGGGGGCGGGCATGAAGGCGTGGCTGCATATCGTCGGGATCGGCGAAGACGGCCTGGGCGGGCTGACGCCGGCTGCACGCGCCGTTGTCGAGGCGGCCGAGGTCATCGTCGGTGGTGAGCGCCATCAGGGGCTGGCGGACGCGGTGGGCTGCGAACGGCTGGTCTGGCCCTCGCCCTTCGACGCTTTGCTGGACGCCCTGCGTTCCCGGCGGGGCAAACGGGTTGTGGTGCTGACCACCGGAGATCCGCTCTGGTTTTCGGTCGGGGCCAGGATTGGCCGGGCGATTGATCCGGCAGAGATCATCTATTTTCCGCATGTCGGGGCGTTTCAGCTGGCGGCGGCACGCATGGGCTGGTCCATGGCCGATCTGGAAACGCTGACCGTGCACGGGCGTCCAGTTGAACAGATGATTGCGTTCATTCAGCCGGACCAAAGGCTGCTGATCCTGACGACTGGTGCCGAAACCCCGGCCCAGATCGCACGTTTCCTGTGCGCGCGCGGTTTTGGGCAAAGCCGGATGACTGTGCTGGCCAACATGGGTGGCAAGAACGAAAAGCGGATAGATGGGGTGGCCGAAAGCTGGGGGCATGTCGTGCCCCCCTTCAACACGCTGGCCGTTGAATGTATCGCCTCGCCCGATGCGGCTCTGTTGCCCCGGGTGCCGGGGCTGGACGACAGGTTGTTCGACCACGACGGAACCATGACCAAACGTGAGGTTCGGGCCGTCACCGTGGCCAAGCTCATGCCGATGCGCGGAGCCTTGTTGTGGGATGTGGGCACGGGGTGCGGATCGGTCGCGGTGGAATGGATGCGTTCGGCGCACTATGCGCGTGCGATCGGCATAGAGCCGCGCGCTGATCGGCGGGCCATGGCTGCGGCCAATGCCTATGCCCTCGGAGTGCCCAAGCTGGAACTGGTCGAGGGCAAAGCCCCGGGGGGGCTGGCCGGGCTGCCTGCGCCGGATGCGGTTTTTCTTGGCGGTGGCCTGACATCCGAGGTGTTCGATACCGCGTGGGCCGCGCTCAAGCCGTTGGGCCGGCTCGTGGCCAATTCGGTGACGTTGGAAAGCGAAGCTGTCTTGTCCAGGCTGCATGCCGCCCATGGTGGCGAACTTGTCAGACTGTCTGTCGAAAGGGTCGAGGAAATCGGAAATCTGCGCGGCTGGAAGCCCAACCGGGCCGTTACGCAATGGAGTCTGATCAAACGATGACCAAGACGTCAGACCTGCCCGAACCCTCGGACCACCTGCCATCACCGAGCCGGAAGCCCGGGGCGTTTTACGGGGTTGGCGTCGGTCCCGGCGACCCGGAGTTGATGACACTGAAGGCCGCCCGCCTGATCGGGCAAGCCGACGTCGTTGCCTACCCGACGCTTCCCGGCGGCCCCAGCCTGTCGCGCACGATTGCATCGGGCGCTATTCGGGCGGGAACCGAAGAGCTGCAGATCGAGGTGCCCATGACCGCTGAACGCGAACCCGCACAAGCGGCTTATGACGAAGGGGCGATGAAAATCTCTGCGCACCTGGCTGCCGGCAGGGACGTGGTGTATCTTTGCGAAGGAGATCCGTTTTTCTACGGATCGTTCATGTATCTGCATGCGCGATTGTCGCGCCAGTTTGCCACTGCAACGGTTCCTGGTGTCAGTTCGGTCAATGCCGGCGCTGCGATGGCGGGCTTGCCGCTTGCCGCGCGCAACGAGGTTCTGAGCATTTTGCCTGCTCCGTTGCCAGACGATGTATTGCGCGCGCGCCTCGCAGGTTGCTCGGCTGCCGTGATCATGAAGGTCGGCCGACATTTGCCGCGGTTGCGGCGCCTTCTGGATGCGGAAGGTCTGACCCCGAGCGCCTGCTACATTGAACGGGCCTCCATGGAGGATGAGCGCGTCCTGCCGCTGAGTGCCGCACCTGATGACGCGCCATATTTTTCGATGATTCTGGTTGTGAAGGGGGCCGATCCATGGCTGTGAAACCTGTCGTTCTGGCCTTGTCTCGCGCGGGCGAAGACACCGCTCACCGAGTTGCTGCCGCCCTGGGCGCGCAGGTTCATGGCCGCAAGGACCGGGTTCGGATGGCAAGCGTGTTTTTTCCGGATGCGCTGGAACATGTGCGCGCCCTGTTTGGCGCCGGCGTTCCGGTGGTCGGCGTCTGTGCATCGGGTATCCTGATCCGTGCTGTCGCGCCTCTGCTGGCCGACAAGCGGACCGAACCGCCGGTGGTCTCGGTTTCTGACGACGGGGCCGTGGTTGTTCCGTTGCTGGGGGGGCACCACGGCGCAAACCGATTGGCGCGTGACATAGCAGGGGCCTTGTCGGGCACGGCGGCGGTTACAACCGCAGGCGATGTGGCGCTGGGAGTGGCGCTGGATGAGCCGCCGGAAGGCTGGGTTCTGGCCAACCCGGAGAATGCCAAGCCCGCGATGATGGCGTTGTTGCAGGGCGGCGGTGCGCGGATCAGCGGGCCGGCGGCGGCACAGGCCGACTGGCTGGCGGATCTTCCCAGGGGCGACGAGGTCGAGATCATCTGCACCACAGAGCCATGCCCGACCCCTCGCGAGACGGACCTGCTGTTTCACCCTCAAACCCTGACACTGGGGGTGGGATGCGCGCGCAATTGCCCGCCTGCGGAACTGTGGGACCTGGTGCGCGACATGCTGGTTGAGAGCAACGTCGCACCGGGGGCAATTCGGGCGGTGGCGACGCTGGACCTGAAGGCAGACGAGCCGGCGGTTCTGGAATTGGCAAAACGGCTTGGTGCGCCGCTGCGCCTGTTCGACGCGGCCGAGCTGGAAGCCGAAACGCCGCGGCTGGCGAACCCGTCGGATGTGGTCTTTGCCGAAGTCGGCTGCCATGGGGTCAGCGAGGCCGCCGCCCTTGCCGTCGCCGGGCCCGATGCGGTTCTGACCGTGCCGAAAGAGAAAAGCGCAAACGCCACCTGTGCGCTGGCGTTGGCGCCCAGGCCGATTGTCGACATGCAGGGCCGCGCGCGCGGCAAGCTCGCCGTGGTCGGGATCGGTCCGGGCGAAGCAGGCTGGCGCACACCTCAAGCAAGTCGGCTGATCCAGCAGGCCGATGAACTGGTTGGCTACGGTCTGTATCTTGATCTGTTGGGGCCTCTGGCTGCGGGCAAGCCGCGAAAGGACTTTCCCCTCGGGGGGGAAGAAGCCCGTTGTCGCTACGCGCTCGAAGAGGCGGGCAAGGGGCGCAGTATTGCGCTGATCTGTTCTGGCGATGCCGGGATCTTCGCCATGGCGGCCCTGGTGTTCGAGCTGCTCGATCGGTCGCCCGATGCCGGCGGCGTTTCCGATGCGGCGCGCCGTGTAGAAGTCGTCAATGCGCCGGGGGTTTCTGCGTTGCAGGCAGCCGCTGCACGCGCCGGCGCGCCGCTTGGCCATGATTTCTGCGCGATCTCGCTGAGCGATCTTCTGACCCCGCGCCAGGATATCGTGAAACGGCTGCGGGCGGCTGCCGAAGGTGACTTCGTGATTGCCTTCTACAACCCGGTTTCCAAACGCCGGCGCACCTTGTTGGCGCAAGCGCGCGACATCCTGCTTGAGCACCGGCCCGCCGACACGCCCGTGTGTCTGGCGACCTCGCTTGGCCGGGCCGAAGAGAAACTGCGTTACAGGCGACTGGACGAACTGGACGTCGATGAAGTCGACATGTTGACGGTCGTTGTGGTCGGCTCGTCGCAGTCGCGCCTTGCCCGGCTTGGCGAAGGGCCGCGCATGTATACGCCAAGAGGATATGCGCGCCGCATTGACGGCGATCTGGCGGGAGAACCGACGGCGGTGAGACAGGAAACATGAGGACAGTTGCGTGACGGTATTCTTCATCGGGGCCGGTCCCGGCGACCCGGAATTGCTGACCCTGAAAGCGCGCCGCATCATCGGTGAATGCCCGGTGTGCCTGTATGCCGGCTCGCTGGTGCCGCAAGAGGTTGTCAGCTGCGCGCCCGACGGTGCGCTTGTCAGGGATACCGCAGCCATGACCCTTGCCGATACCCACGCCGAGATACTGGCGGCGCGGGAACGCGGCGAAAACGTCGCGCGCGTGCATTCGGGGGATCCTTCGCTGTATGGCGCCATTGCAGAGCAGATACGGCTCTTGAAACGCGACGGGATCGAATACGAGATCATTCCGGGGGTGCCCGCCTACGCGGCGGCCGCGGCGGCGCTGGGGCAGGAACTGACCATCCCCGAGATCGCGCAATCGGTGGTTCTGACCCGTGTGTCAATGAAGTCGACAGGCATGCCCAAGGGCGAAACGCTGGAAAATTTCGCCAGGACCGGGGCAACACTTGCGATACATCTTGGTGTGCGCGCCCTGCTGGATATCCACCGCCGGCTGGCCCCGTTCTATGGTGATGACTGTCCGGTCGTTGTTGCCTATCGGGTCGGCTGGCCCGACCAGAAACTGATCCGAACAACCCTTTCGGCCATGCGTGAGGATGTGCGCGCCGAGAAAATCACCCGGACCGCGCTTGTTCTGGTTGGGCCAGCGCTGGGCCGTGAGCAGGAGTTTGTTGACAGCGCGCTGTATGATCCTGCCATTCCGCATGTATTGCGCCCGAAAACGTCAACAAAGCCCGGTTGAAATCCGGCTGGCAAGCAGATGTTGCCACAATCTTGCCATGCTTGGCTTGACCGAATCGCAATTACGCCCATGCTGTCGAGTTGGGAGTGGAGGGAATTTCATGTCTGAATTTTTACCAAAAGAGGTGCGTGAAGGGCTGGAAATGGCCCGCAAGCACGCGATGTTGAAAAAAAGCCGTTTGCGGGTGCGGATCGGCGATGATGCCTATCCGGTGCTCAAGCTGTGGGAAACCGGGTTTACCCTGGATGCGGATACCGCCCCGGCGCTGCGTGGGCTGGTCGATCTGTTTGACGGGTCGCGCCACCTTTATCAGTGCCTGATCATCGCGTCTCAGCAAGAAAGCGGGCAGATGATCTACGAGTTCAAGCGCAACACGGCGGTCGCTGACCGCCCCGCGGTTGACTATGTGCGGGACGAAAATGCCCCGGTTGCGTTGCTGACCTGAGCAGCCTGCGCGCATTTGAGCGCATCAAGCGGGGGTGACATGGTGAAACGCGGAACCGTTGTCGGGCTTGGCGTGTTGGCGCTGCTTGGTGCCGCGGGATACCGGTTTCTTTTGCGCCCCGTGCTGCATCCGGAACCGCCGGAAGTCGGTTTCGAACTGAGTGACGATGAACTCGCGGCTGCGCGGGCTTTCATGGCCGAGCATCCGATCATCGACAGCCATGCACATCCGGGGCGCACCTTTCTGAAGGACGCCGAGAACCTCGGTCGGAAGATCCGGCTTTTGAAGATGCTGGGCGGCACCTACGAGGATCGGGCCATTTCCGATATGGAAGCCGGCGGTCTGGATGCGGCGATTTTCAATGGGGTTGCCGATATCCAGGTGCTGACACTGGGCGACGGCGGGCTGATGGCTGAACGGGAATTTGAAGATGGCGAAGCCTGGCAATCCTACCGCCGTCAGATCGCCAACCTGCAGGCGCTGGCAGGTTCGGACCGGGTGGCGCTGTGCCTTTCTTCGGCCGATATTCTGGCGGCCAAGGCGGCCGGACGGCGCGGTGCCGTGTTGGCAATGGAGGGCGCGGATTTTCTTGAGACCGACCTGGATCGGCTGACGCAGGTCTACGAGGATGGTGTGCGGATGATCACTCTTGTGCATTACCGCGACAACACGCTGGGCGACATCATGACCGGCCCGGTCGGAGATCGTGGCCTGACCGATTTCGGCCGCGAGGTCGTGGCGGCGATGAACGAGGCCGGGCTGATGGTCGACATGAGTCATGCTTCGGAAAAAACCACGCTCGAGGCGCTGAAGGTATCGCGCAAACCGGTGGCTATCACGCACACCCATATCAACACACCGGAACTGAGCAACCCCCGTTTCATCTCGGTCGAGGTCGCGCAGGCAGTGGCCGAAAGCGGCGGCTACATCGGTGCCTGGCCGGTCGGGATTGGCGAAACGACCCTGGCCGAGTTCATTGATCGGATTGATTTTCTGGTCGACACTGTGGGCGACAATCATGTCGCTCTCGGCTCGGACATGGATGCCAATTACAAACCGGTCCTGGAAACCTACCGCAAGATGCCGTTGGTCGTGGGAGCGCTGCTCAGGCGGGGGTATTCCGACAAGCGGCTGGCAAGGATCATGGGCGGGAATGTGCTGCGTGTCATGGATGAGGTTCAGGCGGGCTGAGCCGCCGGCCCGCCCCTATTGCAAATCCGAAAACGCTTCCCTGAGCCTGTGCACGGCTTCTTCCACGCGCGTTCGTTGTGTGCCCAGGTTGAACCGCAGGAAGGTTTCACCACCTTTTCCGAAGGTCTCGCCATGGTTCGGAGCAACGCGCGCCACTTGCTGAACACGGCGTTTCACCTCTGCCATGTCCATTCCGGTGCCAGCGAAATCGACCCAGGCCAGATAGGTCGCTTCCAGCCTGATCGACTGCACGCCGGGGATCGCATTTACGCCTGCATCGAACAGCTCGCGGTTGCCATCGAGGTAGTTCACCAGCGCGTCGACCCATCGCGCGCCTTCGGGAGAATAGGCCGCAGTGCACGCAACCAGCCCGACCGAGTTTGGCGTGATGCCCAGGGCAGCAATACGCGCGCCAAACCGGGCGCGCAGCGTCTCGTCGGCGATGGTCACCTGTCCGGTGTGCAGGCCGGCGGTATTGAATGTCTTGGAGGGCGCGGTCGCCATGACCAGCCTGTCGGTGATCCCGTCAATCGCCGTCATCGGAATGTGCTTTGAGCCGGGGAAAACCAGATCATGATGGATTTCGTCGGACAGAAGGATCAGATCGTGGCGGCGTGCGAAATCGGCCACCTGTTCAAGCTCTTCGCGTGTCCACACCCGCCCGCCGGGGTTATGTGGCGAACAAAAGATCAGCATGGTTTCCTTGCCTGACATCTGGGCGTCCCAGGCCTCGAAATCCAGCTCGTAGCGACCGTCAACCAGCGGCATTTCACATTCAACCACCTGCCTGTTGGATGCGCGGATTCGGGTGGCAAAGGCATGGTAGACCGGGGTGAACAGCACGACGCCGTCGCCGGGGTCGGTGAAGGCGTCAAGGCACAGCCCTATGCCGTTTCCCAAGCCGTGAGTTGAAAAGATGTGCGCCGGATCCACGGGCCAGCCATGACGTTCTTTCATCCACCAGCAGATCGCCGCGCGATAGTCCGAGTCGTCGCCGAAATAACCGTAGACACTGTCGGCGTAGTCCCTGACGGCGTTTCTGACGGTATCCGGCGCATGAAAGTCCATGTCCGCCACCCACATGGCAATGCCGTCATCCGGGGAAACACCATAGTAGTCTTCCATCTTGTCCCATTTCGCCGAATGGGTTCCCCGCCGGTCTATGATCTTGTCGAAATCCACGCCTAGTCTCCAACTGTTTTCCGGCACACTAGCGGGCGATAGCGCGAGCGCAAGACCCGTTGCAACGCCCCGATCCATGCCCTAAATGACGCGCATGAGTTTACTGCCGATCCTGATCCATCCCGACCCGCACCTGAAAAAGGTCTGTGCCCCCGTGGGCGAGATCGACAAAGGCCTGCGGAAGCTGGCCGACAACATGCTGGAAACCATGTATGAGGCGCCGGGCATTGGCCTGGCGGCGCCGCAAGTCGGTGTGATGAAGCGTCTTTTCGTCATGGACTGCGTCAAGGAAGAAAACGCGGCCCCGCAGCCGATGGTGCTGGTCAACCCGGAAGTGACCTGGGTTTCGGACGACATGAACACCTATGAAGAGGGCTGCCTTTCGATCCCGGACCAATATGCCGACGTGGAACGGCCGGCCGAGGCCCGCGTGCGCTGGACCGATCTGGACGGCAAGCAACACGAAGAACAGTTTGACAAGCTCTGGGCCACCTGTTCCCAGCACGAGATCGACCATTTGAACGGCAAGTTGTTCATCGACTATCTGAAACCGCTCAAGCGCCAGATGATCACGCGCAAGATGGTCAAGCTCAAGCGAGAGCTGGCGCGCGGATGACGCGTGGCCTGTTGTCTTGGCCCGATCGTCGGCTGCGCACGGCTGCCGAACCGGTTGAGCAGGTCAGTGATGAAACGCGGGCTGTCTGGGACGACATGGTCGCGGTGATGGAGGCGATGCCCGGTGTCGGGCTGGCTGCGGTCCAGCTTGGGGTGATGCAGCGGCTGGCGGTGGTTGACGCGTCCACAGAACGCGGGCAGGTGGTTCGGATGGCCAACCCCGAGATCCTGCATGCGTCCGCCAGGCTGAACACCCACGAAGAGGCCAGCCCGTGCCTGCCGGGCGTTTCGGCCAGGGTGAAGCGCCCGCGCGCGGTGACGGTGCGTTTCATGAACGACGAGGGCGTGATCGAGCGGCGCGACTTTGTCGGGCTGTGGGCCACCAGCGTCCAGCACCAGATCGACCACCTGGATGGCAAGATGTATTTTGACCGGCTGAGCCGCGTCAAACGGGATATGCTGCTCAAACGGGCCGCGAAAATCGGGGGTCGGGCATGAGGCTCATTTTCATGGGAACGCCGGAATTTTCCGTGCCCGTTCTGGATGCGCTGGTTGATGCCGGGCATGAGATTGCGGCGGTCTACTGCCAGCCGCCGCGCCCGGCGGGCCGGGGCAAGAAAGAGCGGCCGTCTCCGGTGCAGCGCAGGGCCGAAGAACTGGGGCT
>JALSJL010000412.1 GCA_026989405.1 Marinosulfonomonas sp.
TCAGCAGCGCCTGGAACCGTTTCAGACGGGCTTGCGGGTCTTCGTCCGGGACAATCGACGCAAAAGCCGCGGCCAGGTCCGGGTGCGGCTGGGCGGCCCATGCCTTTTTGAGAATGCGTGAGGCCTGGCGCGGTTTGCCCTGCTCCAGATAGGCTTCTGCGGCCATGACCGCGGCCGGGACAAGGTCGGGCGACAGCCGATTGGCCTCGATCGCCGCCTCTCTTGCTTCAAGCGAATTGCCGTCGGCAAAGACTTCGCGCGCCTGTGACAAGGCCAGAACCGCGTCACGCCGCCGGTGCACATCCCTGGGAAGCTGACCATGGCGCTTCTTGAGCTGGAGCGTCTTGCGCGCGCCCTTCCAATCGTGCTCTTCCGCCTGCAACCGAAGCAGCACGTCGCCGGTCTCCTGGTGTTTCGGCTTGAGGGCAAAGGCACGTTCGGCCAGTTTCATGGCAACTTCCGTGTCGCCCTCATCCAGCTTTTGCTTCATCAGCCCGCGGATGCCGACAAACCGGGTGCGGTCGTCGCTCAGCAATCGCTTGTAAACCTCGGCGGCCTTGCGCTTGTCGCCAGTAATTTCTGCGGCCTGCGCGGTGATCAGGTTCGTCAGTTCCGGCCGACGCAGGAACTTTTCGGCTTTCGCAGCCTTGGACATCGCCAGCCGGCCCTCGCCTGCTGCAAGCGCCGTCATTCCGTCAGCAAGCGCTTCATACCCCTTGCGCTCCCGGTTGCGGTCGAAATACCGCGATATGGCGGTTTCGTCGCCATTGATGAAACGAATCAGGGCAACCAGCAGCCCCAGAACTTTCAGGGCGACCCAGATGGCGACCACCAGAAGGGCAAGGGCGATAACAGCCTGCAACGGCTCCAGGTTGTATTCCGTGTTGCCAAAAGTAATGCGCAACCCGCCTTCGGTTTCCGACAACAGGCCGACGCCATATGTCAGGCCAGCCACCAAGACGATGAACAGGACGATTTTCAGTAACGACCACAGCATGTCTATTGTCCCCGTTCTTCGAGTTTCTCGGTCAGGATCCGGATGCCGCGCATCACTTCCTGACGCTGGCTTGCCTTGGAAACCCATGGCGCCAACACTTTCCGGCCCGCGTCAGGCAGGCCCTGCAACTCGCGCAGCGTGGTTTCCAGATCGCCGGATTTCAGGGCCGCTTCCGCGCGGGAAAGCACGGCGTCCGGGTCGTTCCCTTCGCGCGGCTCAAGCGAGCGCGCGCCAAGTTGCCTGCGAAGAAATGCGGCTATCTTGCCTGTGCTGCCCGTCTCGGGCGCTTCGGCCGCAGATGCCGCCAATGCCTGACGCGCCATGTCGGGGAAGCTGCTCTGCAATTGCGCCAATGTGGCAACCCCGGTGTCTGCGACAGCCGCCAGGCTGGCAGGCACATCCAGGCCCGCCGCACGCAGTTCATCCAGCGCCTCGCCAAAAGGCGCGCCGTTGTCTGCTGCGGCAACCAGGCGGGCCAAAGCCGCCTGAACCGCCGCCTCCTGGCCAGCCTGCATCGCAGTTGACCGGGCCGCATCGGCACTGGCCTGTGCTTCGCGGATGCGCTCCAACTCTGCCTGGAACATCTGACGCATGGCCTCCAGTTGCCGTTCATAGGCGGCAACGGCGTCTTTTGTGTCATTGCCGTCAGGAATCGGCCGGTTTTCCAGGTCTGTCAGGCGCGCCTCGAGCTGATCAATGCGGGCCGACATCTCGGCCATGGGCTGATCGTCGGGCGCCAGTGACCGCGCAAGCTGCTCCAGATCGGCGGTCGTTGCCAGATCTGGCTGCGCAGCGGCCAGGGCATCCAGTTTCTCTTGCAGGCGGGCCAATTGCGCCGATTGGGCTGACAATTGAGTCTCGACCAGTTCGACTTTCGAAGGGCCAGAACTGAAGGGCCAGCTGTCATTTCCAAGATACTGCGAAGCGCCAAACCCGGCGGCTCCGGCCAGAATGCCGCCCAGCAGCATTGCCGGCCAGACCCGGCGTTTTTCGACCGCCGGACGGATGGGCTGCGCGGCTTCGGATGTGCCGGGTTCAGGCTCTGGGCGAGACCCCTCTGCGGTGTCCGATGGCGCCCCGTCGATGACTTGCGCTTCTGCAACCGGGTCGGCTGCGGAACTTTCCGGCAATTGTTCGGCTTTGGACGCGCGGCTGCGCGATTTTCCCGCCTTTGGCGTTGATTTTCTTTTGCCGCCGGAACCTGCCATACCTGTCGCCCCCCTGAACACACAATACGAACTGCGCCATCGCTGACCGCTGCCTGCAACCTAAGGCCCCGTCGCAGGGGCCTCAAGGCCAGTTGCTGGCCGCAGCCCGAATCTTCTGAACCATCTCGGCCTCGTCGGGGCGCGCGGCAACATATGTTGCCAATGGCCCCGGCCCTTCCCAGGCCTGTGCAACCGCACCACTCAGGCCCACCAGAACAATCGGAGCACTGGCGTCCACCCGTCTGGCTTCGCGCCCCATCAAAGCAGAGGAACGCGGCGAAAAAAGGGGGACAATCACCCGTGCATTCCCCCGAAGCAGCCCTTCTGCCTCCGGGTTCAGCGGTTTTTCGACCTGATCGTAGACGACGACCGAATCGACGGAAAACCCTTTCTCCGCCAGCTTCTGTGCCACATCTCCCCGGCTGTGGCGCCCACGCAAGAACAGCATCCGGCTGCCCCGCGGCGACTGCGCGGCCAGCTTCACAAGCGCCCCCGCGTCCCCGCCCGCAGCCGTCACGTCCATGCCCAGCTCGCGTGCCGCGCCTGCTGTCGCCTGGCCGACGGCAATTGCATATTTGCCTTCCGGTGCGAACCGGCGCACGGCCTGAACCGCGTGGCGAGACGCAAAAAGGAGCACATCGTACCCGGACAGATCAACCTCGGCCGGAACCGGGCGGATTTCCATGATCGGCGAAATGATCGTGCGCATGTCGCCCAGGGCTTCCCGAAACCGGACCGACTGTTCCATCGGGCGGCTGAGCAGAACGATCGGGTCTTTCGGCACGAGTTGCCCCCAGCAATGTTGAATGGCGCCTCTTGCGGTGTTACCTGCCGGTGAACGCCGGCGCAACACGAGCAACAATGAAAAACTCACTGACCATACTGGGCCTGGAAAGCAGCTGTGACGATACAGCCGCTGCCATTGTCCGCCACAGGCCGGGGCAGTCGGCCGAGATCCTTGCCTCGGTCGTCTATGGCCAAACCGACCTGCACGCCGGATATGGCGGCGTCGTGCCTGAAATTGCCGCCCGCGCCCATGCGGAAAAGCTGGATCTGGCCGTCGAACAGGCCCTGAGCGAAGCAGATCTTGGTCTGGCCGACCTTGACGGCGTGGCGGTGACCGCCGGGCCCGGGTTGATCGGGGGTGTCCTGGCAGGCGTGATGTGCGCCAAGGGTATTGCGGCAGGCGCGGGGCTGCCGTTGGTCGGCGTCAACCATCTGGCCGGCCATGCGCTGACCCCCCGCCTGACGGATGACATCGCTTTTCCCTATCTGATGCTGCTTGTCTCGGGGGGGCACTGCCAGTTTCTCATGGTCAGCGGCTCCGACACATACAAGCGCCTCGGCGCAACGATCGACGATGCGCCAGGCGAGGCTTTCGACAAGGCGGCCCGGCTGCTGGGCCTGCCGCAACCCGGCGGGCCATCGGTGGAAGCCGAAGCCGCAAAGGGGGACCCGACGCGCTTTGTCTTTCCGCGACCGTTGCTGAACCGCCCGGGCTGTGACATGTCCTTTTCCGGCCTCAAGACGGCCCTGCTGCGCCAGCGCGACAAGATGGTCGCAGCCAACGGCGGCCTGACCGCGACCGACCGGGCCGATCTTTGTGCCGGATTTCAGGCAGCCGTCGTGGACGTTTTTGCAGAAAAATCCACCAGGGCGCTTGAGGCCTATCTTGCGCTCAAGCCTGAAGCACCGGTATTTGCCGTCGCCGGCGGCGTTGCGGCAAACCGGAAGGTCAGGGCCGCATTAGAGACTGTTTCACGGCACCAGGGCGTGCAGTTTCTGGCCCCGCCGACTGCGCTTTGCACCGACAATGCGGCCATGATCGCCTGGGCGGGCATTGAACGCTTCCGCGCGGGTGACAGCGACGACCATTCGCTTGCGGCCCGCCCGCGCTGGCCGCTGGACCGCAAGAGCGCTCCGATACTGGGATCCGGCAAGAAAGGCGCCAAGGCATGACGGACATCTCGGTAATCGGGGCAGGTGCTTTTGGCACGGCCCTGGCAATTTCCCTTGCACGCGCAGGGCAGAAAGTGTCGTTGGTCGCCCGCACGCAGGCGCATGCCGACGAGATCAATACAGCGCGCGAAAACCGCGCGCGGTTGCCCGGCATCCCGCTTCCTGACGGGGTAACAGTGACGGCGAATCCACCGGAACTCGCGCAAACCTGCCTGTTGGCGGTGCCCGCGCAGTCGCTTGGCCAGGTCGTGACCCGCAACAGCGCGGCGCTGGAAGGCAAGGACGCCGTGGCCTGCTGCAAGGGCCTGGATATCAAAACCGGGTTGGGACCCACGCAGACCATTGCGCGCAATTGCAAGGCCGCCTGCGCCGCCATTCTTTCCGGGCCGGGCTTTGCCCAGGACATTGCGGCAGGGCTGCCAACCGCCATGACCATTGCCACCCGGCGCGCTGCAGATTCCGAACGGCTTCAGCATCGGCTTTCGACAGGAAACCTTCGCCTCTATCGCTCAACCGACGTGATTGGCGTGGAAATGGGCGGCGCATTGAAGAACGTGGTCGCCATCGGAGCCGGCATCACCATCGGCGCTGGCCTTGGGGAAAGTGCGCGCGCGGCACTGGTCACCCGAGGGTTCGCGGAAATGCAGCGGTTTGCCGAAGCTCATGGCGCCAGACCTCAGACGCTTGCCGGGCTGTCCGGGTTGGGCGATCTGATCCTGACCTGCACCTCGGAACTGTCACGGAATTTTCGCCACGGCCTTCACCTGGGATCGGGCCGAGATGCTGAAACGGGCACCACAATCGAAGGTGTTGCCACGGCGCTTGCCGTTGCCAAACTGGCGCAGGAACAGGGGCTGGGCCTGCCGCTGACCCAGGCGGTCGCCTCGCTTTTGTCCGGGGATATCACCGTCGCGCAAGCCGTCGATGCGCTTTTGGCGCGGCCTCTCAGAAAGGAATGAACCAATGCAATACTGGCTTTTCAAATCCGAACCTTCGACCTGGAGCTGGCAGCAACAGCTTGCCAAGGCGCCCGAATGCGAGGAATGGGACGGCGTTCGCAACTATCAGGCACGCAACTACATGCGTCAGATGAAGACAGGCGATCGTGGGTTTTTCTATCACTCCCAGAAAGAGAAGGCGATCGTGGGAATTGTCGAGGTCTGCGTCGAGGCGCACCCTGACAGCACCACCGATGACCCCCGCTGGGAATGCGTCGATATCCGGGCCATTCAGTCGATGCCCGACCCGGTAACGCTGGCCATGTGCAAACAGGATCCGCGGCTCAAGGACATGGTCCTGGTCAACAACTCCAGGCTGTCGGTTCAGCCTGTCCGGCCAGACGAATGGAAGGCCGTGTGTGAGCTGGGCGGCTGCAATACTGGATATTGACGGCATTTTCCTCTAGTCATGGTCTGCAGACAGGGGGAAACACCATGCAGATTATCGCAGTTCTCGTGGCGGCGGCCGGCGCATATGCGTTTGGCGCCGTCTGGTACATGATCAATGCAGACCGCTGGATGAACGCCGCTGGCGTGACCCGCGAACAGGTGGAGGGCGGCGCAACCAAAAGCCCCGGCCCCTTCATCATCAGCGCCATCATGGCCATTCTGGTGGCCGGCATGACGCGCCACATGTTCAACATGGCCGGCATCGATACCGTTTCAAAGGGGTTTTTGTCGGGTCTTGGCCTGGGGGCTTTTGTCGCGGCGCCCTGGATTGTCACGAACTACGCCTATGCGATGCGGCCCAGAACGCTGACGCTCATAGATGCAGGCTACGCTATCGCGGGAACCACGATCATCGGAACCATCCTGACACTGTTCTGAAAATCCGGGCAAAAAAATCGGAGGGTCCCAACCCCTCGGGACCCTCCGCCACCCCACATGCTCCCTTAGCACCACATGTGTTCTTTGAAAGGTCCCGGCCATCCTAGCCTGTTGTGATGACACTAGGAGAGATGCGGCAGCAAAGCAAACTCTAACTATATGTAATTTCTCTCAATTTTTTGACTTCGCAAGAAAATGGCGCCCGCCTGCATGGCGCGCGCCCTTGTTTTCGGCCATGTCTTGCCAAGCGGTCCTACTTGTAGACCGACTCCTTGCCGAAATGCTTGGTCAGAAGGTAGTAGACGACTGCGCGATACTTGTTGCGCTCTGAGCGGCCGTATTGGTCGATGACCTTGTTGATCGCTTCCATGAGCTCCGGGCCTTCAGGCAGGCCGAGCTTTTTCTTCAGGAAATTTTCCTTGACGGTTTCCAGCTCTGATTCCTGCGTCGCGGCCACGGTGGAGGCGTCAGCATTGTAGATTGCGGGGCCGCAACCGATGGTGACCTTTGTCAGCAGATCCATGTCAGGATCAACGCCGCATTTGTTTTTCAGGTCATCCGCATATTGCGCGATCAGCTCGTCTCTCTTTCCCATAGGTTCTCTCCCACCTTTTTCCGGGTACCATTAATTCGTCAAAGCCCGTGTGTCGGGCTCGGCGCGAGATTAGTGGCAATCGGGGCCGATAAAAAGGAAAACTTGCCCGCGACATTCCCCCTGAGAGGATCGCCGCCGGTAAAACCCGCCGCCTGTCCGCACAGATCGGCCCGGTTGTTCCTTGCGCCCGGCCTAATAGCGGTAATGTTCCGGCTTGAACGGACCATCAACGCTGACACCGATATAGTCCGCCTGCTCCTTGTCCAGCCGGGAAAGCCGCACGCCGATGCGGTCAAGGTGAAGCCGTGCCACCTTTTCATCCAGATGTTTGGGCAGGATGTAGACCTGGTTCTTGTAATGATCACCGCGGGTCCACAGCTCGATCTGCGCAAGAACCTGGTTTGTAAATGACGCGCTCATCACGAAAGACGGGTGGCCTGTCGCGTTGCCGAGGTTCAGCAGGCGACCTTCGGACAGCAGGATGATGCGGTTGCCTGACGGCATTTCGATCATGTCCACCTGTTCCTTGATGTTGGTCCATTTGTGGTTCTTCAGCGCCGCGACCTGAATTTCGTTGTCGAAATGGCCGATGTTGCCGACAATGGCCATGTCCTTCATCTCGCGCATGTGCTCGATGCGGATCACGTCCTTGTTGCCAGTTGTCGTGATGAAGATGTCGGCGCTATCGACCACATCCTCGAGGCGCACCACCTCGAACCCGTCCATTGCCGCCTGAAGCGCACAAATAGGGTCTATTTCTGTCACTTTCACCCGCGCACCGGCCCCGGAGAGCGATGCAGCCGAGCCCTTTCCGACATCACCATACCCACAGACCACGGCCACCTTGCCGGCCATCATCGTGTCGGTCGCGCGGCGGATGCCGTCCACCAGGCTTTCGCGGCATCCATACTTGTTGTCGAACTTGGATTTGGTCACGCTGTCATTCACGTTGATTGCCGGGAACGGCAGCTGGCCTTCCTTCACAAGCTCGTAGAGCCGGTGCACGCCTGTCGTGGTTTCCTCGGAAACGCCCTGGATCGCATCGCGCTGTCTGGTGAACCAGCCGGGGCTTTTTTCCAGGCGCTTGCGGATCTGGGCAAACAGCGCCTCTTCTTCTTCGGACCTGGGCACGGCAATCAGATCTTCTTCGCCGTTTTCGACGCGCGCGCCGATCAGGATGTACATCGTGGCGTCGCCACCATCGTCGAGGATAAGATTGCAGGTGCCATCAGGAAAATCGAAAATCCGGTCGGCATAGTCCCAGTATTCTTCCAGCGTTTCGCCCTTGACGGCAAACACGGGCGTTCCGCCGGCTGCTATTGCCGCCGCGGCGTGGTCCTGGGTCGAGAAAATGTTGCACGATGCCCAACGCACGTCCGCGCCAAGGGCAACCAGCGTTTCGATAAGCACGGCAGTCTGGATTGTCATGTGAAGTGAACCGGCAATACGCGCACCCTTCAGCGGCTGGCTGGCGCCGTATTCTTCGCGCAAAGCCAACAGGCCCGGCATTTCGGTCTCGGCGATATCCAGCTCTTTGCGGCCGTAGTCCGCAAGTGAAATGTCCTTGACGATGTAATCTTCTGCCACTTTGTCTCTCCGCGAATGTGGGATTTTCCGGTGCCTAGCACCCATTCGACATGTCCGCAACGCAAGCTGATTGACATGGGGGCCCAAAACGCAAATTTTGGGACAATTGATCCGAAACAGGCGCACAGATGACTCTTGCAGCGACGATCCCGGTCTGGCCGGCAACATGACAGCGCGCGCATGGCAAAAAATGCTCTCGGGGCGCCGGCTGGACCTGCTTGACCCGACCCCGATGGATATCGAGGTTGAGGATATTGCCCACGGTCTTGCCTTCGTGGCCCGCTGGAACGGCCAGACGCTGGGCGAATTTCCCTATTCCGTGGCCGAGCATTCCCTGCTTGTCGAACAGCTTTTTTCACGGATGAACCGGGGCGTGGCGGAAAGGTGGAAGCTGGCGGCACTTCTTCATGATGCCCCGGAATATGTCATCGGCGACATGATATCGCCGGTCAAGGCCGCCGTTGGCCCGGGATACGGGGCGCTGGATGATCGTCTTTCTGCCGCCATTCACTTGCGGTTCGGTCTGCCCGCCTCCATCCCGGCAGCCATCAAGAAACAGATCAAGACGGCCGACAAGATCAGCGCATGGATGGAAGCAACGCAGATTGCGGGGTTCGAAATGACCGAGGCCGACAAGCTGTTCGGGCGGCCGGACAAGGCTCTGATCCGGGGCATTTCGATCCGATTGCGCCCGCCGATGGATGCCCGCAATGACTTTGCCCAAAGGCATGCCGAGCTGATGCAGCGGCTGTGAGCCGATCTAAAGCACCGGGCCCAGCGTCGCGACCACATTATACCAGATTCTGCGCACATAGGACCATTCGATGACTTCGGACAGCAGCACCGGAGTCGACTGTGCAATATATTCAATCTGGCGCTCGCGCACTGCCATCGTCGACTCTCTGTCCTGAATCAGGATGTCGTTTTCATAATTCAGATCGAAACTGCGCATGTCCATGTTTGACGACCCCAGAAACACGGCGTTCTGATCCACCGTCAATGTCTTGGAGTGCAAAAGCCCGTCGTTGAATTCGAAGATCCGCGCGCCGGCCTCAAGCAGTCTCTTGTAAAAGCTCTTGCTGACGGCCGACACCACCCACGAGTCATTCTTGCGCGGCACGATCAATGTTACCTTGACCTTGCGGTGAACCGCCGCGCACAGCGCTTCGATCACGGTGGCATCGGGCACGAAATATGGGGTGGTGATGATCAACTCATCCTGTGCGGCCTCGATCAGGGTTACAAACAACTGCGGCGATGCGCCCTTGCGTTCTGTGGGTCCGTCACCCACCGCCTGCGCAAGAAAGCCATCGGGATGCTGGGGGGCATCGATGGGAAAACACTCGATCGGGGTGTCGACCTCTTTCATCCAGTCGCTTGCGAACAGCATCTGGTTCTGCGCCACGACCGGCCCCTCGATACGCATGACGATATCAACCCAGGGGGCGTATCTTGCCTTGATGCGGAATTCCGGGTCGGCGCAGTTCTGGCTGCCGCAATAGGTGATCTTGCCGTCGATGACCGTGATCTTGCGGTGGTTTCGCAGGTCGATCCGGCTGGTCAGGATGGTCGCAATCAGATTGTCGAAGGGCAGGGTCACCCCAAGCTGAACACCGGCATCGCGCATTTCCGACCAAAGGGCCGACTTGATCAACGCCCGAGAGCCCATTGCATCAACCATTGCCCGGCAGGTTACGCCGCGATACGCGGCGCGCGCCAGCGCCCGCGCTACGCTTTTGCCCGTCTCATCTTCAAGCCAGATATAATACAACACATGAATGTGGTCGCGCGCATTGTCGATATCCTCGATCAGACGTTCGCGGGCAGCCTTTGCATCCGGCATAAGTTCTGCCCGATTGCCGGGAACCACGTTGAAACCGTTGATCGAGGCGGCGTATTTCGACGGCGGGCGCAACAGTGGGTCGACCAGCAGATCAAGATCTTCGGGGCGCCCGAGGGCACGGGCCGCGTATTTTCGGATGATGCGAAAAATCTCGGCCTGCCGTTTCGCGGCCTTGTGGCCGATATCGACTTCGCCAAACAGGAAATACAGGATGCTCCCGGCCACGGGCAGCGTGAGAATCACCATGAACCACGCCATTCGGGTCGAGGGCAGCATTCCGTCTCGCAAAAGGATCCTGAGCGCAAAACCGATCACGATCAGGGTATGGAGCTCAATGAAAAACATTTGACCGCACTCGGTGTTGATCAGTCATTGCACCCGCCCGCAGGCCCGGCAGTTTGCCGGCCATCGGAAGATCGCGCGTTCAGCGTGGGCTGCGTTTTGCAAGAATACGTTGCAACGTGCGCCGGTGCATGTTCAGCCGGCGGGCCGTTTCGCTGACATTCCGGTCGCACAGCTCATAGACGCGCTGGATGTGCTCCCAACGCACGCGGTCAGCCGACATCGGGTTTTCCGGCGGTGGCGGCAGTTCGTCAGGTTTGGCCAGCAGCGCATTGGTGATATCGGTCGCGTCAGCCGGTTTGGAAAGATAGTCGGTCGCACCGATCTTGACGGCGGCAACAGCCGTGGCGATGGCGCCATAGCCCGTCAGAACGACAACGCGGCTGTCCTTGCGCTTGTCGCGAATGGTCTCTACCACGTCCAGCCCGTTGCCGTCTTCCAGCCGCAGGTCAACGACGGCATAGGCTGGCGGTCGGGCCGTTGCGATGGCCTTGCCGGCAGCAACCGAGCCGGCGGTTTCCGGCTCGAACCCTCGTTTTTCCATGGCCCGCGCGAGGCGACGCAGGAACGGTTCGTCATCATCCACGATCAGAAGGGATTTGTCGTCGCCCAAATCAAGCTCGTCCGGGTCTGCCATCTGTCATCCTTTCGCGTTTCAAGGTGACATTATGGCCCTGCAGGCCCCCGGTCAATTTCCTATCTTGCGGCGTCGATGTAACAGGCCACCGTTTCCGCCATTTTCTCGGCGCTGTCATCGCGCTTGAAAAACTCGACAA
>JALSJL010000413.1 GCA_026989405.1 Marinosulfonomonas sp.
TCAGGCGGGGGGCGTCCGGCGTTTGAGGTGGCGCAACCCTGGTCAGCGTAAGAGGCACAAGCGCGGCGCAGCATAGTATTGCAAGCAGATTGTAGGAAACGTAGCTTCCCGGTTCCAACACGCCGATCAAGAGCTGGGCACCAAGCGAACCGGTGATGTCGACGCCGCGATATACCCCCATCGCGCGGCCCCGTGTCTGATTGGTAACCTTGGCCTGAAGCCATGCTTCGACGACGGTGTAACACCCTGCGACGCTGATGCCGGACATGATCCGCAGCAACGCCCAGGCCGTTGGGTCGATGATGACCATGTGGGCCAGGGTGCCGATCGTTCCGGCTGCAACGAAGGCCGAAAAGGCGCGGGCATGGCCAACGCTTCCCAGAAGGCGCGGCGCCCACCAGCAGCCGATGAAGAATCCGAAAAAATGGGCGGAGCCGAGTACCCCGATCTGGGCCTTGGAAAAGCCGAGCGACAGGCCGGATATCGCGTCCAGCGGGCCGAGGCCGCCGGTGCCCAGTTGCAACAGCACAACCGACATGAACAATGCCGTGAAAGAGATGATCAACCGCATGAGACCGCCCGTTCTTCTTGCCTGTCTGTCAGCGGCACAGCACCTGCGCTATCGCATGAGCGACAGGGCGATGTCGGTTTCGATACCGGCAAGTGGCAGCAAGCGCATTGCCCCAGGGGGCAGGGGCTGTAAGCTGGTGGCGCGATGATCGGATTTGTGAACAATCACTGGAACGGGCGCCTTGCGCTGGTGACGTCGGTGGCTTTGCCACTTGTCGGGCTGCATGTCGGTGTGGTCGTGATCCTTGCCCATCTGGGTCTTGCGCCGGGACATTTTGCCCTTGGGGTCGGGGCGGCAATTCTGGCCTTGCTGGTCTGGCAGGTTGTCGGGGTGTTTCGCGCCGTTGACCGGACCATCATCGAGCGTGGCGGTATCATGCCGGGTTTTGCCGGCTATCTGGCGATCACGATTGTTGTCCTGTCGACGGTTTACCAGCTTGCCGGGCTGGCGATCCCGGAATGGCCCGGCATTGTCCGGCCTGAAACCCGCGCAGTTGAAGTGCGGGTGGATGCGGCGCGCCGTGAATTTGTGCTTGATGGTCCGATTTCGCTGCGCGGTTTCAGCGTTCTTGAGCGACTGATCAGGGACAACCCGTCAATCCGCGCCATTGCTCTGCGCTCGCAGGGGGGCAGCGTCAGTGCCGCCCGCGGAATGGCGCGCCTGGTGGAAGATGCGGGGTTGGAAACGCGGGTTGCGGGTACTTGTTTTTCGGCCTGCACGCTTGTTTTCCTGGCAGGAGAGCCGCGCCGGCTCTTGGCGGGCGGGGTGCTTGGGTTTCATCGCTATGCCGTGGGCACCTATCAGAACCTGGGGGGCGTTGTGCTGCTCGATGTCGAAAAAGAGCACGCGCGCGACCGGGCGTATTTTTGGCGGCGCGGGGTTTCTGATGCTTTCCTGGATCATGTTTTCGAAACCGAGCCAAGCGCAATCTGGCGCCCGTCGCGCAACGAACTTCTGGCCGCCGGTGTGCTGCGCGACTGATCCGCGCCATCTGGCCGGTCTTCTGGCGCGGCCAGGCGCACCCCCTTTTTTCCGGCTGTCACGCGCCATGATTTCACCGGTGCGGTGCGGGCCCGCAGCCGGGTCAGTGCCCAACCGGGGGCTTCAGGGTCATGGTCTGCGGCCATGCGCCAGCGGCTTTCCACCCCCTGCGCCCCGCCGTCACCCGGTGTCAGCAGCAGGCCGATCGGGGCATGCGCGCCCTCGGTTGCGCCGGTTTCAGCGGCCAGATGCAGCCGGCGCACGGGGGTCAGGGCCGGGGGCGCCGGAATGTCGGACACCACCAGGGGCACAGCCCCCGAACGCAGAATTTCCTCCATGCTCCAAAGCACGTCTTCCGGGCGACGCACGGTCAGGAACGTAAAGCGTCCAGGGCTGGCGAACCCCGCCATGCCATCGGGGTTCAGCCGTTCGGGCAGCCAGCCCGGGGTGATCCAGAACACCGGCCCCGTGAGCGTCCCCGCGATCGTCATCGTCAGGGTTCTTCGGGCGTTGCCACAAATTTCATGAACCCGCGCCCGGGCAAGCGTCAGGTCCGCGAGAAAGCCATGTTCGGCGCGTGGGCGGTGCCGATGATTTCCGAGAAGTTGGGCCGTCATGTTCGCAAGGTAACGTGTTCTCTTTTTGTTCTCAATCTTTTTTGCAAGACAAAATCACGAATTGAATTATGCTGGAAAGGCAATCAAACAGGGAAACCAATCATGAAAAAGCTCGTCCTTGCCGTCATGCTCATCTTCGCGCCCCTCA
This sequence comes from Marinosulfonomonas sp., assembly GCA_026989405.1. GTDB lineage: Bacteria > Pseudomonadota > Alphaproteobacteria > Rhodobacterales > Rhodobacteraceae > JAJRUE01. The sequence goes on from JALSJL010000413.1 coordinate 2,318, forward strand.
TGGCGCTGGCCCAGGGCAAAACCCACCATGTCGCCATCCATGTGGATCAAAATGACCCGAAGGTCATGAACATGGCGCTCAACAATGTCCAGAACATAACGAAATACTATGAAAGCCAGGGCGACACTGTTGTCATCGAACTGGTGGCCTACGGCCCCGGCCTGAACATGTTCATCCCCGGCAAAAGCCCGGTGGAAGACCGGATCAAAGTTCTGTCACTGGAGCTTGAGAACCTTTCTTTCGCAGCCTGTGGCAACACTCATCGCAAGATGTCGGCCAAGGCCGGACAGGATATTCCGCTGATGTCGGAGGCGTCGGTGGTCCCGTCAGGTGTTGTGCGTCTGATCGAGTTGCAGGAAAACGGATACGCCTACGTCCGACCCTGAGCCCTTGCAATTGGCGCCACTGCACATCAGTCTGCCCCGGGAAAAACTCGGGGCGGACCTGCATGAAATACCGGAAACTCGGCCGCAGCGAACTTGAGGTGTCTGCGCTTTGCCTGGGGTCGATGACCTGGGGCGCACAAAACACGGCTCAGGAGGCGCATGGCCAGATAGACATGGCGCTGGATGGCGGGATCAACTTCATTGATACCGCCGAACTGTATCCGACCTATCCGATCCTGGCCGAAACCGTGGGCCGGACCGAACAGATCATCGGCGAATGGTTTGCCCGAACCGGGCGGCGCGATGAGGTTGTTCTTGCCACCAAGATTACCGGAGCGGGCCAGGAAAAAGTGCGCAACGGTGCACCGATCACGCCGAAAGGTATCCGCACCGCTGTCGAAGGCTCGCTCAGGCGGCTGAACACGGATGTGATCGACCTGTATCAGCTGCATTGGCCGAACCGCGGTTCCTACCATTTTCGCCAATACTGGAACTACACCCCGCCCGACCTGGACCCGACCGAGGTCGAGGAAGACATGCTGGGCGTGCTGGAAGAAATGCAGCGTCAGGTCGACGCCGGAAAGGTGCGCTATTTCGGCCTGTCGAACGAAAGCGCCTGGGGCACGGCCAGGTGGCTTGATCTGGCACAAAGGCATGGGCTGCCACGGGTGCAGACCATCCAGAACGAATATTCACTGTTGTGCCGGATATTCGATCTCGATCTTGGCGAACTGGCGCAGAACGAAGATGTCGATCTTTTGGCTTACACGCCGCTGGCGGCGGGTTTGCTGACCGGAAAATACAAGCCCGACGTGGTTCCGCCCGGAACCCGGCGGGCGGTGGCGCCGGACCTGAACGGGCGCATCACCGACCGTGTCTGGGGGGCCATAGACGCCTACCACGCCATTGCCGACAAGCACGGCATCGACCCGGTGGAAATGGCGCTTGCCTGGGCGCTGACCCGGCCGTTCATGGGCTCGGTCATTATCGGCGCAACGCGCAACGATCACATTGCCCGGGCGCTTGGGGCTGTTGAACTGGAGCTGTCGCCAGAGGTTCTGGCAGACATTGCAACCGCGCATAAAGCACACCCGATGCCGTTCTAGAGCGTGTCGCGTTCGTGCCTGTTCACGCGGAACGCTCCAACGCCCTGTTTTTCGCATGTCCGAGAAGCTCAAGGCCGGTTTCCACTTTTGAGCGGCATGCCTTGGGATTCCATCACGCCCGCTTGTCTGATAGGACATGGCCAGCATGACAGGTCTCTCGGTTTTCAGAACGGTCTTGATGGCAGCGGCGCTGCTGGTGTCGGCGTGTCAGCAAGACCGGGACCCAGCCGATGCCGGGCTGGCCGGCTACAACCCGAATTTGCTCGAAATCCAGCGCGCCCAATGCGAAGCCGGTGGCGGGCGGTTTGGCAAGGGCGGGAAGGGGGGCTCATTCGTTTGCTACCAGAACACCGGGGATGCCAACAAGTCCTGCAGCTCGGGGCGCGATTGCGAGGGGCTGTGCCTTGCGCGCTCGCAAACCTGTGCTCCGGTCAAACCGTTTTTCGGGTGCCATGAAATCCTGAGCGATTCGGGATTGCGCTCCACGCTCTGCATCGACTGAAAACTATAGCCGAGACGGCGAATTTGCGCTACAGTCCGGCTGTCCGAAACGCTGCCGGATTTGCAGGCCCGGGCACCGCAATGCAGTATTCACATGCGCCACCGCAAGGCAATTGCGTGGTTGCGCATGCTCGACGTCGGAGGGAAAATTGGCGCAAGAAAAAGGCAGGAGGCGCACTGAATGGCCCACGGTCGGGCTGCTGGCCTTGTGCTACGGTATCTGGGCGCTGGCCACGACGCTGCTCGCGCAGGTCTGGCTGCCCGCGGGGATTGTATTGGCGGCCTTGGCGATCACGTTGTTTTCGTCCCTGCAGCACGAGGTTCTGCACGGCCATCCGTTTGCGTCCAGGGCTGTGAACGAAGCCCTGGTCTTTCCGGGCCTGTCCTTGTTCATACCATATCGACGGTTTCGTGATCTTCATCTGGCCCACCATGTCGATGCCCGCCTGACCGACCCTTTTGACGACCCGGAATCCAACTATCTCGACCCCGGGCTGTGGGAGTCTTTGCCAGCATGGTCAAAACGTCTGCGCCGGTTCAACAACACGCTTTTGGGCCGGATGCTTGTCGGCCCGGCGCTTTCACAGATTGCCTTCATGAAAGATGACCTGAGGCTGATCCGCGACGGGCGCAAAGACGTGCTGTGGGGCTGGATCTGGCATGTTCCGGCCCTCATCGTTGTGGGGCTGTGGCTGGCCCATGTCGGCGCGATGCCGGTCTGGGCCTATGTGCTGGCTGCCTATCTTGGCCTGTCGGTCCTGAAAATCCGGACATTTCTCGAACACCGGGCACATGAGCACACCGGCGCGCGCACCGTCATTATCGAAGATCGCGGGCCTTTGGCGCTGTTGTTCCTGAACAACAATTTCCATGTGGTGCACCATATGCATCCGAGGGTGCCCTGGTATGAGCTTCCCGAAAGGTTTGCCCGTGACCGGATGCGATACCTGTCGCGCAACGATGGGTATTACTACCGCAACTACATGGCTGTTTTCGCAAGGTTTCTGCTGAAACCAAAAGATCCGGTGGCACACCCGATCTGGCGCCGTTCCTGAAACTGTGCAAAGACCGGGCTGATGGAAGCCTGGATACCTGTCACACTGGTCGCAGCGACGGCCCAGACCTTGCGGTTCATGCTGCAAAAGCACCTGAAATCGACCCGGCTGAACACGGCGGGCGCGACGCTTTCAAGGTTTGTCTACTCGGCGCCGTTGGTGGCCCTGACCCTGGTCGTCTACATGGCTGTCACCAAGCAGGCCCTGCCCGAAACCTCGCCGCGCTTCTGGGTCTTTGCCCTGTCCGGCGGGCTTGCACAAATTCTGGCGACTCTGTGCGTGGTGGCGCTTTTTGCCGAGCGCAATTTCGCGGTGGGGATCACGCTCAAGAAAACCGAGGTCCTGCAGGCTGCGATACTGGGTTTTCTCATTCTGGGTGAAAGCGTGACCTTCCCGGCCGCGGGGGCCATTCTTCTTGGTTTCGTCGCGGTCCTTTTTCTGTCCGAGGGGCGATCTGCTTCGGGTGCGGGCCTGCGGGGGCATGGGTTGTTCAACCGGGCGATCGGGCTGGGGCTGCTGTCCGGGGTCCTGTTCGCGTTTTCCGGAATTGGGTATCGCGGCGCGACTTTGGCGCTGGCCTCGGACAACCCGGTTGTGCGCGCGGGCCTGACGCTGGCGCTGGTCACCGCAAGCCAGAGCCTGGCGATGGGCAGCTGGCTGTTCTGGCGCGACCGCGCACAGCTTGGCGCCGTGCTTCGGGCCTGGCGGGTTGCGGGGCTGGTCGGGATCACCTCGATGATTGGCAGTTTTGGCTGGTTCCTGGCATTCACGCTGCAAACGGTCGCCTACGTCAAGGCGCTCGGGCAGGTCGAACTGGTGCTCAGCCTGCTTGCGTCGGTGTTGTTTTTCCGCGAACGGGTGACAAGGCGCGAAATTGGCGGGATAGCCCTGTTGCTGGCGTCAATCCTGATCCTGGTTCTGGTCACCTGAGCGGCGAACGTCCACCAAGTTGGGCAAAAAGGCTGTCTTCATCCGAATTGTCGAAAAACGGGACGTTTTCCGGGGGCGACATGTCGGGCAGCCGGGCGGCGACCTCGGCCAGAACGACCTCGGTTATGAACGGCAGATCGAAGCCACGCGCGTCGTCCAGGCGTATCCATTGCAAATGGGCCAGCTCATCGGTGGCCGCGCCGAAGTCATCGAGCTCGGTCGCAATGGCCGCGGCATCGGCCAGAAAAAACCTGGCATCAAAGCGTCGCGGCCGGCCGGCCGGAGTGATTGCGCGAAAAACAAAGCGAAGAGCGCCGGCCGCGGGCACATGGCCGGTTGCTGCGAAGCTTGCCCAGTCAGGTGGCACCTGGCCGCGCCATGTTCCGGGCTTGCCAAGGATCAGACCCGCTTCCTCCCACAGTTCGCGGATCGCGGCTGCCGCCAGCATTGTGGGGGTTGCGGTCGAGGCGGGCCGCCGGGCCAGTTCAAGGTGCGAGGCGCAGGGGCGCGGGATGTGTTCAGCAAGCGCCACGCGCCCGTCATCCTGATCCACGGCGCCGCCGGGAAAAACGAACTTGTTGGGCATGAAGGCGGCACCCGACCCGCGCTGGCCCATCAATACCCGCGGGTTCTCGGCGGGGTCGCGCACCAGAATAACGGTTGCGGCATCTCTGATCGCAACGTCGCTCACCGTGCCGCTGGCCCGGGTGGTTTGCTCAGATGGTTGGCTGGTCGAAGCCATACATTCGTTTCGCCCATTGAATCCCCACGATCATACCCTTCAGCCTTGGCAACAGATAAAGCGACAACGCAACGCAGCCAATGGTGAAAATGGTCGCCAGGATCAGGGGGTCGGGGCGAAACTCGATGAAGGCCCACATCAAGGTCGGGGCCATGATGTGACCGACGATCAGGATCGTCAGATAGGCCGGGCCATCGTCGGCGCGGTGGTGGCACAGTTCTTCGCCGCACACCGGGCATGCATCGCGGACCTTCAGGTAGCCGCTGAGCAGGGGGCCTGAACCGCAATTCGGGCAGCGCCGACGCCAGCCGCGCCACATTGCCGGGCGCAGCTCCCGCTCATCGGTCAGGTTTTCTTGATTGGGCATTTTTCGGTCCGGTTACAGGCTTTGAAAGACAACCTAGTCTGCTCATTGCCGGTTGGAAGGCCGCAGTTTGTCCTTGCGTCCCGATGTCGCAAAGCAAACCCGCGCGCTGAAGTTTTTCGACGGGAATTCGCGGGTGTCACGTTTGAACAGACACAGGGGCCGGGACAACCCGGCTCAGGATGGCAGGAAACGCGGGGCGCGCGCGCCGAGGGCGGACCTCGCAAGGCAACGGCAGGAGTGACTGAATGGCGCGGTATCTGAAGAGCTTTCCGGGACGTCCGGCAAGCCCGTATTTGCGTAGCCCGCATGCTTCGGGCTAGTTCTGGCGGGTCATGTCAATACCAATCGTCGCCACTTCGGAGCTATCGGACGCAGCCCTTCTGGCGGCCTACGGAGAGGGTGACACGATGGCCGCCCGAGTGTTGACCGAACGGGTGTGCCCTCGATTGCTGGGTTATGCCGGGCGCATGTTGAATGACTGGAATGAGGCCGAAGACGTGGTTCAGGAAGCGATGTTGCGCTTGTGGAAAGTCGCGCCAGACTGGCGAACAGGGGAAGCCAAGGTAAGCACATGGCTGTTTCGTGTGGTTTCGAACCTGTGCACGGACAGGCTGCGCGCGCGCCGGAATTCCAACCGGAACATCAGCCTTGAAACGGTGGCCGAGCCGCCGGACCCCGCCCGGCCCGCGCTGGCCGAAATCGTTCATTCACAACGGCTTGCCGCATTGCACGATGCGCTGTCGCGACTGCCCGAACGCCAGCGCCAGGCGGTCATCCTGCGCCATATCGAAGGGCTGACGAACCCCGAGATCGGCGACATCATGGGGATTGGGACCGAAGCCGTTGAAAGCTTGACGGCACGGGGCAAGCGTGGCCTGGCAAACCTGTTGGCGGGACGGCAAAAGGATCTGGGATATGAAGATGACGGAACCTGAAAAGTCCACGGAACCGGATATTGACGCGCTTCTGGCGGAATGCGCGCGGGTGGAAATCCGCCCGCCTGCGGCGCTGGTGGACCGGATCGTTCGCGCATCTGTCCTGGCAGCCGGGCATCGGGGCCGGTCCCGCGGTGCGACCGGACGCGGCCGCCTGGGCAGGTTATACGCCGAACTGGGCGGTTGGCCGATGGCCGCCGGACTGGTCGGCATTGCCATCGTGGGGGGCTGGCTGGGGTTTTCTCCGCCGGGCTTTCTGGATGTGCTGGCAGACGGGTTGCTGTTCGGCAGCAATGGGGTGGAGCCGGCGGACCTGATGATTTCGCTGGACAACGTGTTGGGGGCAAGCTGAACCATGGAAGATGACAGGAGCCCAACCGGGCAGAAAAACGGGCGCGCATCCGGCGGGCGGGTGCTCTTGTTCGTTTCGCTGGCGTTGAACCTGCTGATCGCCGGCGCGGTTGTCGGCGCTTTGCTGCAACGCGCCGACAGCAGGCCCCCCGCCGCTGACAATGCGGGAATTGCCTTGCGCGACCTGGGCTATGGGGCCTTTGGCCGGGCGCTGAGCAAGCCGGACAGGAAAGAACTGTCGCGGGCGATCCGTCAGAGCGCGCGCGAATTTTCCGCCAATCGGCGTGAAATCCGCGCACAGACCCGGTTGATGCTGAAGGCCTTGCAGGCTGATCCCTACGATCCGGCCCGGGTGCGTGACATTGCGCAGAACCTGCAGGCCCGGCTTGCCGAGCGCCAGCAGATCGCGCAGCAGTTGTTGTTGGGCCACATCAATCAGATGACGCCAGAAGAACGCAAGGTCTATGTGCGCCGGCTGGAAAGACTTCTGAAACCGGAACGAAACCGGCAATAACGGCCGCGCCAGGCGCAGCGGTTGCGCGGCTCATGCCGCCGTTCGGTCGAACATCACCTGGTTTCGTCCGGTCGATTTGGCGCCAAGCAACGCCTGATCTGCTTGATCGACCATGCGTTCGACCTGAACCACATCACCATGCCCGCGCCCCCAGACCGATACCCCGATGCTTGCCGTGACTCGAATCGGCGAATGCCCGTTTCCTATGTCGATCGGCTGGCCGCTTGTGGCCATACGCAGGCGTTCGGCGGCACTGCGCGCCGTCGCAAGGTCGGTGTCCGGCAACACGACAAGAAACTCTTCGCCCCCGATGCGGGCGACAAGATCTGCGGCGCGGATATTGGACTTCAGGCGCTGGGCGATTGTTTTCAGAACCAGGTCGCCGGCGGCATGCCCGTAGGTGTCGTTGATTCGTTTGAAGTGGTCGAGGTCCAGCACCATGACCGCAAACGGGGTGTCCGTCCGGTCGGAATTCTGTGCAACCCGCTTGAGATGTGGCAGCGCATAGCGTCGGTTGAACAGGCCGGTCAGGGTGTCTGTAACCGCCATCCGCATGCTGTTTTCCATCATGTTGCGAAGATGATCCGAATCGAGTTTTCGTGTGAGCTGGCGCGAAAGGCGAAAGGCTGTTTCCGCATCTGAAGTGGCGGTCGTGATCACTTCGTTGGCCCCCATGTCCAGTGCCGCAATGGCCGCGGATTGCTCTTGTGTCGGCACGATCATGACGATCGCGGCATGGCGCGTGGCGGCCCGGCTGCGCAGTTCGGCCACCAGGTTCGTGGCTTCGGGGCTGCCGATGTCCGGGGCCGGCAGCACGATGAGATCCGGCTTGAGGCCCTCTTCGGAGGTTTCATCCAGAATGCTGTCTCGGGAACTGAGCTTGACCACGCACGAACTGAGCGCGCGAAGCGGTTCCTGCCAGTCTGGCGCCTGGTTGCCGTCAGCGCCTGCCGCCAGCACGACGCCCTGCCTGTAGAAGGCTGCATTTGCGTCTTGAAAGCCGAGTTCCATGGCGGTCATGCTTCGCATGCGGCGTTCATGCTCGATTGCGCTGGTGCGCAAGACATTTCGCACGCAGGCGAGCAGCCAGGGCTTGCTGATGGGGGTGCACAGCACATCATCCGCGCCGGCATTCAGCGCGGCCAGTCGATCCGCCGCGCTATAGGCGGTTGCCAGGATCAAGACCGGAATGGTCGACGTCTCGGTGCCGGATTTCAGGTCAATGCAATAGTCAACTGCGCGGTCATTTTCGAAGGCGCTATCCAGAATGATCAGTTCGGGCCGCTCGCGTGCGGCCATTTCAAGCAGCTCGCTCCCGGTTGTCGCCTGAAGGACATCGTAGGACGCGGTGGAAAGGTTGACCTTCAACACAATACGGCCGGTCGACGAATTGTTAGCGATGAGCACGCGCCCGGCCATGAAACCTCTCAATATTTAATTGCATTGTGTTCGTGCCGGTGACTATTCGTTGAGAGAGGTTAAGAATTTGTTGAAATGGGTGAAAGGGGGTCGTCCATGCGGCGGGAACTTGCCGAAACCATCGCGCTGCAGGCCTTGGCCTGGCTTGCCGGCAATGACGAGTTGCTGCCGGTCTTCATGGGGGCAACCGGGGCCGGCGTCAGCGACCTGAAGACCCGCGCCACCGAGCCCGAGTTCATCGGTTCAGTGCTGGATTTCATCATGATGGACGATGCCTGGGTCATGGAATTCTGCGAGGCTCACGGGCTTGCCTGTGACATGCCGCAGCAGGCCCGGTCTGCATTGCCCGGCGGTGAAATGGTCAACTGGACCTGACCGCGCGTTGATCCGTGGGCGGGTGGCCGTCGCCTTTGGAAGCCCGCCAAAAAACCCGGCGCCGTGGCTACAGGTCGATTTCGATCACACCGTCCCTTTGCGCGGCGCGGGACGGTG
>JALSJL010000414.1 GCA_026989405.1 Marinosulfonomonas sp.
CCGGTCACGCCGCCGGCGTCATAGGCAAGCCCCTTTGACGTGGTCGAAAAAATGAGGTTCGGCGTGGTCAGGCTCTTGGTTCCGTCAGCATATCCGGCCGGCACCGGGGTCGGCTGCCCGGCCAGCGGTGTGGTTGCAGCGCAGCCGGACAAGAGCGCCGCCGCGGCGCCCACGGCAACAAGAGTTCGGCTGGCGGTGTTCACTTGGACTGATGTCATCATTAATCTCCTTGGTGGCCTTGCGGGCCAATGCACGGTTGGCGCACCCCAGGTGCGTTGGATAGCGCGGAGCAATGTTTGAACGTGCCAATCCCCATGGCTTGTCGAAAACGTCTCAGGTGCCCCGCAGTTTGTAACGCCTCCATACCAACAGGCGTCGGGGCATTCCAGTGCTGTCTGCGAGACTGTTCCGGGACAGAAACCAACCGGTCGTTTTCGGGTTGATTGAACCGGACGCAGGCAGGTTCCGGCCTGGCTGCGCGACCGGCGCCACGTTGTCCGGCCCTGACGTCATGGCCGGCTCGCCGAAAGCAGCGCCGCGCACAGCTGGTGGATTGTGCCGAGGCGCTGATGGCGGTGGTGGAAGGCGGGTAAAATGCCCGCCCCAAAACGACAAACCCCCGGGCCTTCACCCAGGGGTCGTCTGATCGGCGGGTTGCCCCGCCCAGTGTCAAAGGTGTGCCCTAGAGCATCCCTTCGCGCTGTGCTTTCTTCCGAGCCAGCTTGCGGGCACGCCGGATGGCCTCGGCCTTTTGGCGCGCGCGTTTTTCGGAAGGTTTCTCGTAATGTTGCTTGAGCTTCATTTCGCGAAACACACCCTCACGCTGCAGCTTTTTCTTCAGGGCACGAAGCGCCTGATCGACATTGTTGTCACGAACACTGACCTGCATGTGGTTGTCACCACCTTTCTAAGTTAGAGTTGCAAGAATTGCAGGAAGGCGCCGTATAGCAGCGCCCGCGATTCTTGTCTATAGTTGCTGCAACTGCAAAAGGAGCCGTCCGATGACCAACGATCTAAGGGAAAAACTGCTCGACGCAGCGCTAGTTCACGTCCCCTTCGATGGCTGGTCAGAGGCGACGCTGGCCGCCGCCGCCAAGGATGTCGGCATCGACATCGAACAGGCCCGCGCGCTGTTTCCCCGCGCCGGCGTCAGCCTGGCCGCCGCCTATCACAAGCGCGGCGATGCGGCCATGGTCCAGCGCATGCAGACCGAGGATCTCTCGGGCCTGCGCTACAGCGAAAAGGTCGCCGCCGCCGTCAGGTTCCGCCTGCAGGCCGCCGGCGACAAGGAGGTGGTGCGCGCCGCCACCACGCTTTTCGCGCTGCCCCAGAACGCCGCCGAAGGCGCGCGCCTGATCTGGGGCACGGCAGATGCCATCTGGAACGCGCTCGGCGATACATCCGATGACGTGAACTGGTATTCCAAACGCGCCATCCTGTCAGGCGTCTACGGCTCCAGCGTGCTCTACTGGCTTGGCGACAAGTCGGAAGGCGACGCCAATACCTGGGCTTTCGTCGACCGGCGCATCGAAAACGTGATGCAGATCGAGAAACTGAAATCCCAGGTCCGCGCCAACC
>JALSJL010000415.1 GCA_026989405.1 Marinosulfonomonas sp.
GGCATCCATTCTTCTGGCCTCGGCCGGTGCCGCGATTGGCGGCAGTATCGGCGGGGCCATCCTTGGCGTGTCCGCCGCCACCATTGGCGGCGCGATCGGCTCCTTTGCGGGGTCGATGATCGACAGCTGGATTGTCTCTTCACTCGCCCCCGGGCAGCGCATCGAAGGCCAGCGGCTGGAAAACCTGACCCTGACCACCTCGACCGAGGGCGCGGTGATCCCGCGCATTTATGGGCGCATGCGGATTGGCGGCAACATTATATGGGCCACGGATTTCACCGAGACCGTCAACACAACCACCCAGGGTGGCGGCAAGGGCGGCGGGCCAAAGATCACGACCACGACCTATCTCTATTCCGCGTCCTTCGCCGTGGCGCTGTGCGAAGGGCCGATCTCCGGCATCGGCCGCATCTGGGCCGATGGCAAACCGCTCGATCTCTCGAATGTCACTTGGCGGATTCACAAGGGCGACGAGACCCAGCAACCGGACCCGTTCATCGAGGCCAAAATGGGTGCAGGGTTTGCGCCCGCCTATCGCGGCACGGCTTATGTGATGTTCGAGGAATTGCCGCTGGAACAGTTCGGCAATCGCATCCCGCAACTGTCCTTCGAGGTTTTCCACCCAGTGGTTGAACCCGACACCGCTGAGGGCATGATCCGCGCCGTCACCCTGATCCCCGGCACCGGCGAGTTTGTCTATGCCACCGAGGGCATTTCCCGTGGTTCCGGTGGAAACACCGCCCCGGAAAACGTCCACACCACCAATGCCGCGCCCGATATCGTTGCTGCGCTCGACCAGTTGCAGGCCGCCGCACCAAACCTTGAGAGCATCAGCCTCGTGGTCAGCTGGTTCGGTGCCGACTTGCGGGCTGGAAATTGCCAGCTCAAACCCGGGGTCGAAAATACCACCAAGGTGACCACACCAAAGAGCTGGGCCGTGAATGGTGTGGCGCGATGGGCGGCCCATGTGATCAGCCTGGACGCAACCGGTCGCACGGCCTATGGCGGCACGCCAGCGGATTTTGCCGTCGTGCAGGCCATTCAGGAAATCAAAGCGCGCGGGTTGCGGGTTACCTTCTATCCGTTTTTGCTGATGGATATTCCGGCAGACAATACGCTGCCCGATCCGTATTCCGACGATGCAACCACCATTGGGCAAAGCACTTATCCCTGGCGCGGGCGGATCACCTGTTCTCCGGCGGCGGGCTATGTCGGAACCGTGGACAAGACCGCCGCTGCCGCTACGCAGCTGTCTGCATTCATGGGAAATGCGCAGGCGTTCGACTATGCGGTCAGCGGCGAAACCGTTGTCTGGACCGGAGGTTCTGACTGGGGCTACCGGCGGATGATCCTGCATTACGCCCACCTCTGCGCGGCGGCTGGCGGGGTGGACACTTTCCTGATCGGCTCGGAATTGCGCGGCCTGACCACAATTCGGGATACCGCCACAAACTATCCCGTTGTATCCGCGATGAAGCAACTGGCCGGTGATGTTGCCAACATTCTCGGTGCCGGCACCGCCATCAGCTACGCCGCTGACTGGAGCGAGTATTTCGGGCACCAGCCAACG
>JALSJL010000416.1 GCA_026989405.1 Marinosulfonomonas sp.
GCAGTTTGAGCAAGTTGTTCAACACCCTTTATGGCCTGAGTGCGAAAAAATTAAAGGATGCAATCTATCCTTTCGCCTGGTTGATCGCTCAGAACTAGTTTGTCAGTCTGCAGAGGTCATATCTTTTGTTCGACGCTCTACAGCTTCAACAGAAGACACCCAAGAAGGTCAATGCCTTGTAACAGGGGAATTGACCGATATTACAAGGCTGCATTTTCCGATCAGCGGTGTTGGCCAAAAGCCCACGCCACTCGCTGCCATCAACTCATCAGCCTACAACTCATACGGAAAAGACAAAGGCTTCAATTTTCCTGTGGGCGTTGCTGCAAACTTTGCCTATACCACCGCCCTGAACCATCTGCTGCGCAAGGATTCGCCCCAACGCTTGCAAGTGGGTGATGCTTCCACCGTTTTCTGGGCCGAGCGCAGAACCGACATGGAAACCGGAGTGGTGGATATTTTCGGCGAGCCGCCCAAGGACGACCCCGAGCGCAACACGGAAAAGGTCGCCGCCCTGTACAAGTCGATCCACCACGGCCGCTACGTGGGCGATGATGCCGACGACCGTTTCTATGTGCTGGGTCTGGCGCCCAATGCCGCGCGTATTGCCGTGCGTTTCTGGCAGGTGACCACCGTGGGCGAATTGGCCCAGCGCATCGTGCAGCATTTCGAGGACATCCGTATCACCCACAGCGACAAGCAGCTTCAGCATTTGCCGCTGTTTCGTTTGCTGGTTTCCACCGCTACACAAGGCAAGGCCGACAACATTCCACCGAATCTCGCCGGCGACACCCTGCGCGCCATTCTTGAAGGTTTGCCGTACCCTCGCACCTTGCTGGCGGCGGCGGTGCAACGCAGCCGCGCCGAGCGCGAAATCACCTATCCCCGTGCGGCGCTGATCAAGGGCTGCATCAATCGCTCAACCCGCTATTCGAACCCTGACCTGAAGGAGGAACTGAAAGTGTCATTGGACCCCGACAATCTCAACCCCGGCTACCGGCTGGGACGGCTGTTCGCCGTGCTGGAAAAAATCCAGAAAGAAGCCAACCCTGGCATCAACGCCACCATCCGCGACCGCTATTACGGCTCGGCATCGAGCACGCCGGTGGCGGTTTTCTCAACGCTGATCAAGCTGTCCAAACGCCATTTGAGCAAGCTGGACAACCGGGGGCGGGAGGTCAATTTCGAACGTCTGTTGGGCGAGATCATAGATGGCATCGGCGATTTCCCTGCCCATCTTTCACTGGAGGATCAAGGCCGATTCGCCATTGGCTACTACCACCAGCGTCAGGACTTTTTCAAGAAACGCGATACCGAATCCGAAACTGCAACCCAAGGAGATGAACAATGAGCCTGGAAAACCGCTACGATTTCGTCCTGCTGTTCGATGTGAAAGACGGCAACCCCAATGGCGATCCCGACGCCGGCAACCTGCCGCGTGTCGATGCCGAAACCGGTCTGGGACTGGTCACCGATGTGAGCCTCAAGCGCAAGGTGCGCAATTATGTCGGACTCGTGAAAGAGGAGCAGCCCCCTTACGAAATCTACGTCAAGGAAAGGGCTATCCT
>JALSJL010000417.1 GCA_026989405.1 Marinosulfonomonas sp.
CCATCGTCGCGCGCTCCGATGCCGAGGCCCGCCGCGCCTTCGAACAGGCCCGCCGGGAAGACGCGGCCGAAAGTGACGCAGAACCGGGGCAGGCCGCGCCGGACCAGGCGGCCGAGGACCGGGCCACCGAAGAGGCGCCAGCCGATGAGGCCACCACGTCGACCGCCGAGGCGCAGCTGGGCGAAGACATCCCGGATGAGCCGACCCCGACCTTCGAACCCGCGCCGATGCCCGACATCGACATCGATCAGGGCGCCGCCGATGCGGCCGGCGAAGCGGCCAAAGAGGCGCTGGAGGGGGCCGAGGACGCCGACGCGCTGGTTGCCGCCTTCAAGGACGCGCCGCCCTCGGTCAAGGCGATGCGCCATGACACGCTGGCCACGCGCACCGGCGAACTGGCGGCCGAGGATCAGCAGACCTTCGAAGCCGAACTGCCCGAGTTCCAGGCCGAGATGTCGGGCACCGACGATCTGGCCGAACCGGCGCAGGTCGCAACCCCCGAAAGCCGGCAGGCCGAGCTGGAAGACGGCACCCCGCCACCGCCGCCCGAGCCCGAGCTCGACCCGACGCCAGACCCGGGCACGCCCGACCTCAACCGCGATGCGCGCGACTTGCTGGACGGGCTGTTCGAGACCGGCGACGCAGGCGGTCTGGGGCGCGCCTTTGACCGCGTCAAGACGGCCGACACCGAGGTCGAGACCTCGGCCGGCGCCCGCCCCGAGGTTCCGCTGGAAGGCGCCACGGACCCCGAGCGCGTGACCGATCAGGACAGCGCGGCGCGCGCCGATGCCGTGGCCTCGCGCCAGGAAGCGACGCAGGCCGTGCTGGACGGTCCCGGCCCCGAGCAGGTCGAACTGCAGCAACTGCGCGAAGAATTTACCATGGAGCCGCGCCCGGCCCCCGAGATCGCCGAAAGCACCGGCCCGCTCGAAGGCCCGGCGGCATTCCGCGAAAAAGAGCTCGACCCCGAAGTGGTCGCGCTGTTCGATGCGCACCATGCCGACGCGATGTCGGAAAACCTGACGGCGGCGCAGGAAGAAGCGGCGAGCGCCGTTGACACGCGCAACACCGAGCGTGACGCCAAGGTCAGCGAAACCGAAGCCGAGCGCGACCGGCTGAACGAAGAAGCGGACCGCAAGCAGCGCGAAGAAGTCGGCGCGCGCCGGCAGGACGTTCAGGACGCGCGCCAGACGGCGGTGGATGCACAGGCCGAGCATGTGCGCAACCTCAACGAAGACGCCGACCGCGAGCGGCGCGAGACCCAGGCCGAAATTGACGGCGAGATCAGCGCGACGCAAACCGAGGTGGAAACCAAATTCGACCAGGCGGAAACCGATGCCCAGACCAAGGTCGATGAGGGCGAAAAGGAAGCCGATGACGAACGCGCCCGCCAGGAGCGCGAAGCGGAAAACAAGAGCTGGTGGGACAGGGCAACCGACTGGGTCGCCGACCAGTTCAACAAGCTGACCAAGTTCATCAACGACGTGTTCGACGCGGTGCGCTCGGCGGTGAAATTCATCATCGACAAGGTCAAGGAAGCCGCGCTCGCGCTGATTGACCTGGCCGCCAAGGCGATCATCTCGGCGATCGAGGCCTTTGGCGAGGTTCTCAAGGCCGCGGTCAACACCCTGCTGGCCGAACACTTCCCCGAAGTGGCGCGGGCGCTCAACAGCGCCATCGACAGCGCGGTCGAGGTGGCGACAACCGCGGTCAACGCCATCGCCGAGGGGCTGAAGGCGGCGGTGTCTTTCCTGCTCGATGCGCTGGCGGCAGCGATTGATGCGATCCTTGCGGCCTATCAGGCGGCGATCAATGCGGCGCTGGCAATTGTCAACGCCGTGCTGACCGGCGACTGGGCGATGCTGGCCAAGCTGATCCTTGAGCCGGTGCTGCTGGCGCTCGGCATCCAGCCCGAAGCGTTTTACGAGATGATCGCGCGCGCCGTCGAAGCGCTGGACATCATCATCGATGACCCGATCGGGTTCCTGTCGAACCTTGTCGAAAGCGTCGTCGGCGGTGTGCGCATGTTTGCCGGCAACCTGCTGACCCATCTGCAGGCCGGCATCATCGGCTGGCTGACCGGCGCCCTTGGCGGCGACATCCAGATCCCCGAGCGCTGGGATCTGAAGGGCGTTCTCGAGCTTGCGCGTCAGGTGCTGGGGCTGACGGTCGACATGCTGCGCCGGGTCGCGGTTCGGGTGATCGGCGAGGCCGCCGTCGAAAAGATCGAGTTCTTCATGGGCTATGTCACCGAACTGATCAGCGGCGGTTTTTCGGCGCTGTGGGACAAGATCGTGCAGGACCTCGGCGACCTGGCAAACTCGGTGCTCGAAGCGATCAAGTCGTTTCTGATGGAGCGCATCGTGATGGCCGCGATCACCTGGCTTGCCAGCATGTTCAGCCCGGTCGGCGCCCTGATCAAGCTGGTGATGACGATCTGGAATTTCATCATGTTCCTGAAAGACCAGCTGGCCCGCATCATCCAGGTCGTCCAGAAGGTCGTCAGCACGATGTACGAGATCGCGACCGGGGTGCTGGAGCCCGCGATGAAGGGCATCGAAACCGTGCTGGCCAACCTGCTGCCCATTGCCATCGACCTGCTGGCCCGTCTGCTGGGGTTGGGCAATGTGGCCGGGCGGGTCAAACGGATCATCGCCGACATCCGGCAACGGATCGAAGATGCGCTGGTCAAGCTGATCAACCGGGTTCTGTCTGCCTTCACCGGCGGGCGGCTCGGCGGCGGCCAGCCGGGCGAAGAAACGGCGCAGCCCGGCGCCATCATGGAGCCGGTCGCGCTGGCCGGCGGGGGCGAGCATCACACGCTGACGATCGAGGACCAGGGCGAAACGGTGGTGACGATGATCCGCTCGACCCCGATGACGCTGGAAAGCTGGCTTGACCTGCGGCTGGGGGCGCCGTTCACGGAACTTGCAAGGGAAAATGGCTGGCAGGGCGACGTTGTGAACGCGAAACGCACCGAACTGCAGGGGCTGGTTACACGCGCCAAACAGGAAGAGGGCATTCTCGACCGCGAGGCGGAACAGGCCGAAGACGCCCTGAACGACAATCCGGCCGCCGCCACCGACGAAGTCGCACAGGTGGCCGACCAGGCGCAGGACACCAAGCGCGCAATCGAGGCGATCCTCGATTTCTTCGGTGTGGCAGGTGGCACGAACCTTGCGGAAAAATTCGCCGACGACATCGCGCGGCTGAACCCGGAGCTTGCCACGCAACTGCGCGCCAACGTGCTGAACCGGTTGAACGCGCGCATCTATTCAACGCTCACCTGGGCGCAGGCGCGCGACATGATCGCCGGTGAAGCAGCCCTGCCCGTGGCCTGGGCGCGCCCTGCGGCCAGCGACGGGATCGTCCGGCGGGTGTTCGACAGCGACTATCGGCAGGCGGTCATACGCATCGCGCAGACCGAAAAGGCCGATGCCTTCACTGGCGACAATCCCGCTCAGGAACTCGACCGGTTTTTCGACAATCATCTGACCCAGGTTCTGAACCAGCCGGAAAACGCCCGCCGCATGGTGGCGGCGTTGCTGAACAACGGCGGGGGCGGCGGCGCGGCGGGGGCTGTCAGCGACACCATTCGCTCGGTGGCGGCTCGCGCGCTTGGCAACCAGTTGGAGCATGACTTCAAGTTCAACGAAGTCACCGGCAGCTTCTACAAGAACACGCTGGTGCCCGAGGCCGACAGGTATTTCCGTGGCGACATCAAGTGGCCCTATATCGAGGACGACGCGCAGAACACGGCCGGCTCCGGCACCAGCCAGGTAAAGCCGTTCGGGTTCTTTCTGACCGACAGCAAGCGCGCCAGCAAGAACCGGCAGCGTCTGGCGGACAGCGTGCGCGGGGCAAATCCGGGGCAGCATGAATGGATCGCCTCGCGCCTGGCGGCGGCGGCGCTTTCAGGTGCTGCCCGTACACTCGAATCAACCGGGGAAACTACGGCGCTGAAAGGTGCGACCGAGATACTGGAGTTTCAGCACAAGGTCCGCACCCCGACGGCAAAGCTGATTTTTCGACCGAGGGCAGGATACCCAAGCTCGGAGCAAAAGGTGGAATACAAGTCGCCCGCACACATCGCAAGTGAACAATACCGAGACATTTCACCGGTCGCCCTGCCGGCCGAGTTGCAGAAGCAATGGTATCCTGCCAATGGCCCCCAACCCGGGGAGAGGCGGGGTGTCCTGCAAGGCCATCCGGGCGCCATTTACGCTTACGCGCTGCGCGGTGATTTTTCTGCCGAAATCAAGCCACAGGTCGCGGGTCACGGCCGTTGGGATCAGGATCTCGCCAAGCAAGTCACCGAGGAAATAGAGGGTAATGTCGTTACTTTTCGGGACGTCAAGGAAATGGGTGAGAATATTCTTGGCTTCTTCCGGGAAACCATCTGGCGCGGGGAAGCGGCACCGACCAACCCATTGAAACTGTATTTCCGCTCAAGCAGCCCAAGCACCGAAATTAGCTACGAGGCCCTCAAGAACGAGTTTTCCGAAAAGTATGAGGATGTCTACGGGACGCTCGAAGCCCAAATTCAGGACGTGATCAGAAGGTAGAAACCAGAGATGACCGGATATTCCAGATCCCCGAAACTGATCAAGGGCGCGATTGTCGCCTTTCGTCCGCCGGTGCCGGTGCCAAGCGTGATCCCGTTCCAGATCAACCCCGACGGGATGGCGCGCACGCTGGAAGCGCGCAGCGCCGAAGGCGAAGGCGGCACGGAAACCTTTCGTCTGGCCGGCGCTCCGAAAGAGCAGATCAAGCTGGAAGCCATGATGGACGCCGCCGACGACCTGGAAAAGGGCGATGAGGTGGTGGCAGAAAATGGCCTGCACCCGCGCCTCGCCGCGCTGGAAACGCTGATCTATCCGCAGTCCGTCACGGTGATTGCCAATTCGGTCCTGATGAACCTGGGAACGATCGAGATCCTGCCGACCAGCGGCCCGTTCACCGTTTTCATCTGGGGCAAGCAGCGCATCCTGCCGGTCAAGCTGCGCGGCTTCACGATCAGCGAAGAAGCCCATGACCCGCAACTGAACCCGATCCGCGCCAAGGTATCGCTGGACCTTCAGGTGCTCAGCTATTCCGACCTGCCGATGACCCACCCCGGCTACGCGATGTTCCTGGCCCATCAGGTGGTCAAGGAAACGATGGCGCTTGTCGGGCAGGCGAACTCGCTTGGGGCCGTTCTCGGCTCCGATGTGAATATCTTGTGAGGAGACCGCACCATGTTTGACCCCGACAGCCGATACGCGAAACTGCCGCTCAAAGAGCGCACGGACGCCGCCGGCAATGCCATCCGCTTCGTGGCGCGGCGCATCATCCCCGACAACCGCGCGCCGATTGCCGAGCTGCGGGTGCAGCCCGGCGACCGGCTCGACCTGATCGCGCACCGGGCCTATGGCGACGCCCGCCTGTTCTGGCGCGTGGCCGATGCGAACCCGGTCGCCGACCATGAAACGCTGGATGACGACGCCGGCAGGCTGCTGAAGCTCAACCAGATCGAAACGGGATAGACCATGCTGGAACAACTGCTTGGCGCACATATGACCCTGATGATCGGCCAAGGCGTTCCGCGCCCGGCGGGGCTGAACGTGATGGAGCATTTCGTGTCGGCTGAAATCGCGGTGTCGGACCGCGAGCAATCCGGCTTCGAACTGGTGTTCGACGCCATCCGCGCCGGCGGCATCGCCGGCGTCTTCCCGATCATGGCCGAGCCGGGGCTGAAGGCCGGCGCCCGCGTGGTCATCGTGGCGCAACTGGGGATACGCCCCACGGTGCTGATGGACGGCATCATCGAGCAGGCCGAGTTCAAGCCGTCCGAGGGCGAGGGCCCGGCCAGGCTGCATGTGCGCGGCAAGGATCTGACCTTCGCGATGGACCGCAAGGAGGTCGAGGTCGCCCATCCGGCGCAGGGGCCGGGCGAGATCGCGGCGCTGGTGTTGCTGAAATACGCGGGGCTTGGCGTCATTCCGATGGTGATCCCCCCCAAGAGCGCCGAACGCCCGAACCCGATCGAGCGGGTGCCGATGCAGCGCGCCACCGATTTTGCCTATCTGAAGGAACTGGCCGAGGCCCACGATTCCATCTTCACGCTGATCCCCGGCCCCGCGCCGCTTGTATCTACCGCCTACTGGGGGCCGCCGCCGCGCCTTGGGGTGCCGCAACCGGCGATCACGACCGACATGGGGCCGGAAACCAATGTCACCAACCTCAGCTTTGAAAACGCCTCGGGCGAGGCGGCCGAGGTTCAGGGCCAGGTGCAGGACAGGCAGACCGGCCAGAGCGTCCCGGTGCGCTCCATCGTTCCGCTGCGCCCGCCGCTGGCGGCGGTGTCGGCGCTGGCCAACCGGTCGGTCATTCGCCAGAACCTGTTTCGCACCAACGGCGCCCCGACCGCGGCCCAGGCCCTTGGCGAAGCGCAGGCCCAATCGGATGCGACGCTGGACACGCTCAAGGTCACGGGTGATCTCGATACGTCGCGCTACGGCGCTGTCCTGACGCCGCGCGGGCTGGTGGGGCTGCGCGGCGCCGGGCTCGACCATGACGGGCTGTATTACGTCCAGAGCGTCATCCAGAAGATCAGCTCGGGCAGCTGGGTGCAGTCATTCACACTGAACAGGGAAGGGATCGGCACCACCGTGCCGGTCGTATTGCCATGAACGACATGACAACAACGCGCCATTTCGGCAAGTATCGCGGCACGGTTGCCAACAATATCGACCCGCGCCAGATCGGGCGTCTGCAGGTCAACGTGCCGGCCGTCTACGGCACCAACACGCTGAACTGGGCGATGCCATGCGTGCCCTATGCCGGGCCGGGCGAGGGGTTTTTCATGATCCCGCCGATCGGCGCGAACATCTGGGTGGAATTCGAGGGCGGCAGCATCGACGCGCCGATCTGGTCGGGCTGTTTCTGGGGCGAAGGCGAAAGCCCCGGCGGGCTGCCGCAGGTCAAGATCATCAAGACACCGGCCGCCACGCTGACGCTGGATGAGCTGAACATGAGCGCGCCGGTGGTGATCGAAACCGTCGCCGGCAACAAGATCACGATCACCGCCGCCGGCGTCACCATCGAAGCCGTGGGCGGCGGCAAGATCGAACTGTCGGGCCCGCAGGTCAGCATCAACTCCGGCGCATTGGAGGTGGTGTGATGAGCTTCCTGCTGCATCAGGGCGCAACGGTGCTGTGCACGCACGGCGGGCAGGCCACCCCGACGACAAGCTCGCTGCGCGTCAAGCTGGGCGGCCAGCCGGCCACGACGCTGGCCCACAGCTACACGATTTCCGGCTGCCCCTTTGCCACGCCCGAACCGGCCCCGAAGCCCTGCGCCTCGGTGCAATGGACAACCCCGGCCACGCGGGTGCGTATCGAGGGCCAGCCGGCGCTCTTGTCAACATCACAGGGCATCACCATCGGGCCGCTTGGCACCCAAGGCACGCCGATGGCCGTCGCCCAGCAAGTCAGAGTGAGGGGCCAATGACCTACCTTGATCTTTCCTACCGCACCGATGGCTCGGGGCGCACGGCTGTCACCCGCGATCGCAACCGGCGGGTGCGCAACCTGCTGGAAGCGGTGCTGCTGACCGCGCCCGGCGAGCGGGTAAACCGGCCCGAGTTCGGCGCCGGCCTGCTTGACCTGCTGTTCGACGCCAACAGCGAAGCGCTGGAGACCGCGTCGGAATTCCTGATCCGGTCGTCGATCACGCGGCACCTGTCGGACGTGCTGGCGATCGACGCCCTCGCGGTCGAGCGCGACGAGGGCGAGCTGCGGATCACCCTGACCTACACGGTGATCGGCGATGACGAACAGCAGACCGAAACATTCACAAGGAAGGCATGACATGGCCACCCGCACCCGATCTTTCCTGGATGAGCGCCGCGAAGCCCTGGCCGCGTCCGGCGCGCCGTTCAACGGCATTGCCGGCATCGAGGTCGACGCGGCCAACCCGACGCAGCTGGTGGTCCGGTTTGTCAAACCCCTGCCCGGCCAGCCCGGCGGCGTGCCGGCGGCGGTTCTGGGGCCGGACGACATTTCGATCAGCGGCGGCGACCGCATCCGCGCAATCGACGTCACCACGGTTGCCGCCTCGGACAACGAACTGGCCGTCACGCTGAACCGCGAGGGCGACTTTTCGCCCTATGTCCTTTCGATCGACGACGATGTGCCGGGCTTTGACCCGATCCTGCGCCGGATCGAATTTCGTTTCCGCGCCCAGTGCGACACCGATCTTGACTGCGAAGCCGACGCGCCCGACGCCGGCGAGCCGCGGCTTGAGCCGCGCCTCGACTACCTGGCGCGCGACTACGAAAGCTACCGGTCGATGATCATTGACCGGCTGGCGGTCACGACCCCCGATCTGAAAGAACGCAACCCGGCGTCGCTGGAGATGACCGTCGTCGAATGGATGGCCTACCTGGGCGACCAGCTCAGCTACCGGCTGGATCAGGTTGCGACCGAATACAGCCTTGATACCGCCCGGCTGCGCGCCTCTGCCGCGCGCCATGCCCGCCTTGTCGGCTATCGCATGCACAACGGCATCAGCGCCCGGGTGCTGGCGCAGGTCACGGTTGCGGTCGACGCTGCCCTTTCGGCCGACGATCTTGCCTTCGTGACCCGCACCGGCGCCCTTGCGTCCGACGTCGTGGCCCCGGATGAGCTGGGCCGCGCCGTGGCCGCGGGCGCGCTCGTGTTCCAGCCGGCGCATGACATGGCGCTTGCCACGGCGCACAATCGCATCGGGGTGCATCACTGGGGCGATGCGGATACGGTTCTGCCCAAGGGCGCAACCTCGGCCTGGCTGCGCGACCCAGAGCGCGACATCACCCTGCGCGCCGGCGATATCCTGGTGCTGGTCGAAGAACGCGATCCGACCACCGGGCGCGCCGCCGACGCCGACCCGATGCACCGCCAGGCCATCCGCCTGGTTGCCGACCCCGAGGTCGCGCTTGACCCGCTGGAACTGGACGGCAACGGCCTGTTGCTGCAGGTGCTCAAGATCACCTGGGGGCCGGAAGATGCGTTGCGGTTCGACCTTTGCGTCGGCCAGCGGCCCGAAGAAACCGGCGAACTGGCCGCCGCCTACGGCAACATCGTCGTGGCCGACCACGGCATGTCCCTGCCCGCCCCGGAACCGCTGGGGGTTGCGCCTTCGCTGGTTGACCCGGAATTGCCGCCGGCGCCGGGGCTTGCCGATGAACTCAAGGCGCTGGAACAGCTCGACCGGCCCATGCCGTTTGCGCCGGTGCTGAACCGAAAGGATCTGACCTTTACCGCGGGCCCGTTCACCCCGCTTGACCCTGACATGCCGGCCGCGCGCATCATCGACATCGATCCGTCGCAGGCGCGCGCCGCGATCACCCTGTCGGTCGCCGGCAGCGTGCAGCCCTGGACCCCGGTGCCCGACCTGCTGGGCGCCGGCCCCGAAGCCCGCGTGTTCGTGCCCGAAGTGGCGCAGGACGGCACCACGACCCTGCGTTTCGGGCAGGGCCACGAGGGCGCGCCCAGCACCCAGGGCAAGACACCGGTGGCGGGCGATGCCTTCCTTGCCCACTACCGGGTGGGCACCGGGGACGTGGGCAATATCGGCGCCGACGCGCTTGCCCATGTCGTCGCCTCGCCGGCTGCAATCGCCAGCGTGACCGGTGTCAGAAACTGGCTGCCGGCGGCTGGCGGGCAAGACCGCGAAACCATCGTCGAAGCGCGCCAGCGCGCGCCGGTATCGTTCCGCGAGCAGCGCCGTGCGGTGACGCTGAAAGACTACGAAGACATCCTGAACGCGCACCCGGATGTGCAGCGCGCGCATGCCCGCAAGCGCTGGCTGGGCGCCTGGTCGGCGATCTTTCTTTCGGTGGACCGCATCGGCAGCCTTGAGGTTGACGAGGTGTTTCGCGACGCGCTTTTGAACTATCTCGAGCCGTTCCGCATGATGGGCCACGACCTGACAATCGACGCCCCGATCCATGTGCCGCTGTCGCTTGCCCTGAAAGCCTGCGTCAAACCCGACTACTTCGCCGAAGATGTGGAAGCCGCGCTGAAAGACAGGTTCTCGGCCGGGCTGACCGGCAGCGGGGCAAAGGCGTTTTTCCATCCCGACAACATCACGTTTTCCTCGACGATCTTCCTGAGCCGCATCTACGAAGAGGCGCTGCAGGTCGACGGCGTCGAAGACGTGATCGTGACCGGGTTCCAACGCGCCGCAGCCAGCAACAGCCAGGCCATCGACGACGGTTTCCTGACCTTCGGCGCCCGTGAAATCCCGGTTCTGAGCAATGATCCGAACCGGCCCGACGCCGGCACGCTGACCATCGAAACGGAGGGCGGAAGATGAGCTGCACACAGGACAAGCCGACGCCGCAGCGCGTCGACAACCGGGCCGGGCTGGCCGAGATTTCGGCCCGCCGAGGCACCCAGTCGCAGTTTCTCGAAAGCATGGTTCGCGGTCTGGCCGATGCCAACCGCCCCGGCCTTTCCGATCTGCGCACCCGTGATACGGGCGACTTCACGCTGGGGTTTCTCGATGCCTGGGCGGCGGTCTGCGACACGCTGACCTTTTACAGCGAGCGCACGGCGAACGAAGCCTATCTGCGCACCGCGCAGGAACGCGAAAGCATCCGCGCGCACGCCCGGATGATCGGCTATGAACTGGCGCCCGCCAAGGCGGCGGCCGTGCATCTGGCCTTCACCGCCGAAGAAAACGACGCGCCCGAGGAAACCCTGTCATACGAGCCGGGCCTCCAGGTGCGCTCGGTCCCGCGCGACGGTGAGACGCCGCAGCTTTTCGAAACCATCGAGCCGCTGACCGCGCGGGCCAACTGGAACGTGATGCGCCCGCGCATGAGCTATCCGCAGGTCCTGCAGGCCGACACCGATACCGTCCGGCTGACGGCCGACGCCGGCGCGGTGCGCCAGGGCGACCCGATCGTGTTCCTGCGCTCGGGCGTGCCGGTTGCCTTTACCGATGCCAGCAAGGACGGCTTCTTGCGCCGCGCCACGACGATAGGCGAAGCGGGCAGCGGCGAGC
>JALSJL010000418.1 GCA_026989405.1 Marinosulfonomonas sp.
CTGTAGACGAACATACGGCCCCGCTGTTTGCCGGTGATTTCGCGCAACAGGCCAAGGTCGCGCAGGTGCTGGATGGATTTGGCGACGGTCGGCGCCGACATGCCGGTTTCGCGTGCCGCATCGGGAATGGCGATGATCGGCTTTTGCTGGAGCAGTTGATGCACCCGCAGGGCCGAGGCCGCCGGCCGGCCGAGGCTTTCGATCTTGGCGCGGTCTTCCTCGAACAGCGACAGGATTTGCTTGGCGGCGTCGGCAGCCTGCAACGAGGTCTCCGTGATTCCGTCGAGAAAGAATTCGATCCAGGCCTCCCAGTCGCCATCTTCGCGCACCCGTTGCAGCAGGTCGTAATAATACCGGCGATGGGTTTTGAAATAGAGGCTGAGATAAAGGATAGGTTCCATCAGGATGCCCTTGTCGCAAAGCAGAAGCGTGATCAACAACCGGCCCAGACGGCCATTGCCATCGAGGAACGGGTGGATGGTTTCGAACTGCACATGGATCAGGCCGACCTTGACCAGCGTTGGCACGGCGGGCGTGTCGGCATGGATGAAGGCCTCGAGATCGGACATCAGATCCAGCACCGCTTCCGGCGGCGGGGGCACGAACAGCGCATTGCCCGGACGGGTGCCGCCGATCCAGTTTTGCGAATGGCGGAATTCGCCGGGCTGTTTGGTGGCACCGCGCCCCTTGGCCAGCAGAATCTCGTGGATTTCGCGCATGAGGCGAAGGGAGATCGGGAAACCACCCCGGATTCGCTCCAACCCGTGGTTCATGGCCGCTACATAGTTCGACACTTCGACCACGTCGTCGATCGGCACGCCGGGGGCCTCTTCATTTTCGAACAGCAGCAGGTCCGAGAGCGACGACTGTGTGCCCTCGATCTGCGAGGACAGCAGGGCCTCCTTGCGGATATACATGTAGAGAAACAACGGTGTATCCGGCAGGATCGAGGCGATCCCGTCGAGCCGCCCCAGCGCCCGGTTGGCCCGTTCCAGCGGGCCATAGAGCTTGTCCATCTTAACCATCGGCTCGGGCGGCAACGCAGGCGGGACGAACGCCTTCGCCACCTCTCCGGCGGTTGAAATCGTGACGAGTTTTCCGAGACGAGATGAATTTTCCGATATCGTCATGGTTGTGCTTTTCGCCTTTCTTTGGCAATGTGCTTGCTAAAGGATAGCGGAGAATTGTTTCCTTGTCGAATTTCTAACGAAAGGTTCCGTATTTTCGGGGTGAACGGGCAGATATTACTGCGTTCAAGCTTTCCTAAGAGGGTTGAAATGGGCCATCAGCGTTTGGGCAAATTGCCGGCACATCGCGTTTTGGACCTGTCCCGCTTTAGTGCCGCTCCAAGTTCTCATTTAAGCGGCTCTTCGTTCGAAAGCCAAGGGGCTTTTCCAGCCTAGCGCTGAGTGTCTGCGGCGGGGATTGTAAAAGCCCTTGATGTATTCGAAGATCGCGACCTCAGCGTCGCGGAAACCGCGGGTTGGGAAAGGCCGACCCGTTTGCTGGCCTTGACGGTCGAGCGCTCTTGCAAAAGTGCGTCAAGCACCCGCAGCAGGTTCAGGTC
>JALSJL010000419.1 GCA_026989405.1 Marinosulfonomonas sp.
CGCCGACCGCGCCATTCTCGTCATTGCCGCCGATGACGTGCACCAGGACATCGAGCCGCTGGCAGTTGCCAAGATCCTCGCCAAGGTGGTGGAAGAGGAACAGCCCGGTCTCGTTCTTGCCGGCAAACAGGCGATCGACAATGACATGAACGCCACCGGCCAGATGCTGGCGGCACTTCTTGGCTGGTCGCAGGGCACCTTCGCCTCCAAGCTCGACATCGACGGCGACCACGCGCTGGTCACCCGAGAGGTCGATGGCGGGTTGCAGACCATCAAGGTCAAGATGCCGGCCATCGTCACCGTCGACCTGCGCCTGAACGAGCCGCGCTACGCCAGCCTGCCCAACATCATGAAGGCCAAGAAAAAGCCGCTGGATGAAAAGACCGCCGCCGATTACGGCGTCGATGTCACCCCGCGCCTCGAAGTGCTTTCCACGAAAGAGCCCGAAGGGCGCAAGGCCGGCGAGATCGTCGGCTCGGTGGATGAGCTTGTTGCGAAACTCAAAGAAGCGGGGGCTGTGTAATGGCTGTTCTTCTCCTTGCCGAAGTCAATGGCGGCGAACTGGCCGTCGATGCAACCGCCAAGGCCGTCACCGCGGCCACGGCCCTGGGCGATGTCACCGTGCTCTGCGCCGGGGCGTCCTGCGGCGGCGCGGCCGATGAGGCCGCCAGGATCGACGGTGTGTCCAAGGTGCTCTGCGCCGATGACCCGTCCTACGGCAACGCGCTGGCCGAACCTGTCGCGGCGCTGATCGTGTCGCTGGCCGATGGCTACGATCACATCGTCGCGCCCGCCACCACCAACGCCAAGAACATCCTGCCCCGGGTTGCGGCCCTGCTTGACGTGATGGTGATCTCGGATGTGTCCGGCGTCGTCGATGCCGACACCTTCGAGCGCCCGATCTACGCCGGCAACGCGGTCCAGACAGTAAAGTCGAAAGATCCGAAAAAAGTGTTGACGGTGCGCACCTCGACCTTCGATGCCGCCGGCATGGGCGGCTCGGCCCCGGTCGAAAAGATCGGTGCCGCCGACAACCCCGGCCTCTCGGAATGGGTCGAAGACAAGGTTGCCGAAAGCGACCGCCCGGAACTGACCTCGGCCGGTGTCGTGGTTTCCGGTGGTCGCGGCGTCGGCTCCGAGGAAGATTTCGCCCTGATCGAGAAACTCGCCGACAAGCTGGGCGCCGCCGTGGGCGCCAGCCGCGCCGCGGTCGATTCGGGCTTCGCCCCGAACGACTGGCAGGTCGGCCAGACCGGCAAGGTCGTCGCCCCGGACCTCTACGTGGCGGTCGGCATTTCCGGTGCCATCCAGCACCTCGCCGGCATGAAGGACTCGAAAATCATCGTCGCCATCAACAAGGACGAAGAGGCGCCAATTTTCCAGGTTGCCGATTACGGCCTTGTGGCCGATCTGTTCGACGCCGTGCCCGAGCTGATCGAAAAGCTCTGAGCACAAGCCGGATTTTCCCGAACCTGGCCCGCCAACCGGCGGGCCATTTTCATATCAGCGCCGCCAGTTGGCGCGCGACCTCCTGATGCACGACCGGCCCCAGCAACCGGCTTGCCGCCGGCTCTTCGTGAATGTCAAATATCATCCGCTCGAGCCCGGCCTCGATCTCTTCTTCGGTGGCCACGACTTCCAGCAGATCGACACCCCTGGGCGTAACAGCCGCCAGCATCTCTCGGTTGACATGGTCGGGCGCGCGCCTGTCCGGGCAGTGGCAGACCGCCGCCTCTGGTTTGCTGTCAGCCATCCAGACCAGGATGACGCGACCGCCAATACCGCACAAAAGAGTGTTCATTTTCCTGATCCATTCGGCCCGAAGCTCGCGCAGCACTTTTTCAAATCCGCTTTGCGAATCAGACTGAAGCGTCGCAAGCAAATGTCCGACAAAATGGATCTCTGAAAAATCGACATTCGGAAAAAGGTCCAGCAGGTCTTGTCGGGCCGTGATGAAACGATCGTTGCGCCTCGGGTGCACCTTGTAAAAGGCGTTTGACTGTGTCGCGGCACCTGGCAACTGGATGACGGTCACCTCCGCCCCCCGACATATGTCAAGCACGCCGGCATCTGCGACAAAAGCATCAAGGCCTGCATTGACACAGCCCAGGTTGACAGTCTGCCGGCCGGAGAGCAGTTCGAGCGTTTCGGAAAACGGCTCTTCCATGAACCGCCCGAAAGTTTCCGTTCCGCCAAGTATGGCGACGTATCGGTCGGCCAACGGCCGCAACGGCCCCCGGAATATCAGATTTGACCCGTCATACCTGCAAGGAAAATAATCGAGCGTTCGACCGCCCATGCGTTCGTAAGCCATTGGCCACCCCACCTTTCAATTTCACCCGGGACCAAGCCTGACAAACACAGGTTGCAAATTGCCTAATGTGCGGGTTTTCCTAAAATTCAAAGGGTCATTCGCACTTGCGCTGCAGTTTTGCACAGGAATATTGTGGCCCAGACATATTGAAAGGACGGGGCATGGACATCCAGTCGATCGGGATCATCGGCGCGGGGCAGATGGGCAACGGTATCGCGCATGTTTGTGCGCTGGCCAAATACGATGTCGTGCTGCACGACGTGAGCAGCGAGGCGCTTGATCGGGCCATGGCGCTTGTTCGCAAGAACATGGACCGCCAGGTCACGAGCCAGAAAATCACGGCCGAAGACCGCGACCAGGCTCTCAAGCGAATCAAGACGAGCGCGACGCTTGGCGATGTGGGCGCAACCGATCTGGTGATCGAAGCGGCAACTGAGCGCGAGTCCATCAAGGATGCCATTTTCGAGGATCTGCTGCCGCATTTGCAGCCGCACACGATCCTGACCTCGAACACGTCTTCGATTTCGATCACCCGGCTTGGTTCCAAAACCGACCGACCCGAAAAGTTCATGGGGTTTCACTTCATGAACCCGGTTCCGGTCATGCAGCTTGTCGAACTGATTCGCGGCATCGCGACCAGCAAGGAAACCTTCGACGCCTGCCTGACCGTCGTGGACCGGCTTGGAAAAACCGCGGCCAGCGCCGAGGATTTCCCTGGTTTCATTGTCAACCGGATCCTGATGCCGATGATCAATGAAGCCGTCTATACACTCTATGAAGGGGTGGGGTCGGTCACGTCCATTGACCAGTCCCTGAAACTCGGGGCCAATCACCCGATGGGGCCGCTGGAGCTTGCGGATTTCATCGGGCTTGATACCTGCCTTGCAATCATGAATGTGCTGCATGACGGGCTGGCAGACACCAAATACCGACCCTGCCCCCTGCTGACCAAATATGTTGAAGCGGGATGGCTCGGGCGAAAGACCAAGCGCGGATTTTACGACTATCGTGGCGAGGCGCCGGTGCCGACGCGCTGATGTGACCTGCGCCTAGCCCTGATTGCCCAGATCCAGTGTGTGCTGGCGCAGCCACGCCATGAACCCGCGCGGGTTGTCGCGCCATTTCTTCAGTTCTTCCGGGTCCAGCGGATCGCCGACCACGGGGCGTTGCGGCTTGTTCAAGGCATGCACGACCTCGTGCAAAAGCAATCCCTGGCGCAGGGTTGCCGAAAGACGATCAGCCATCAGATAAAGCCGCGAGTTCTGGCCCGGAAAGAAGATCGGCAGAACAGCCGCCCCTGAACGCGCTATCATTTTTGCGGTAAACGGGTTCCATTCCTTTTCAACCGCCCGGCCGAGCATTGTCGGGGCCGAGGCCACCGCGCCGGCCGGAAACAGAATGATCACACCGCCGTTCTTCAGGTGATCCATCGACTTCTTTCGCATCTGCAGGCTTTCAGCCAGCGCATTGTCTTCATGCGGGAAAGGCACCGGCAACATGAACTGCCGGATTTCCTTGATCCCCGTCAGCAACGAGCGCGTCAGGATCAGAAAATCATCACGCTTTCGGCCGACCAGCGCGGCCATGACCATCCCGTCCACCATCCCGTGCGGATGATTGGCGACAACAATCAGCGGGCCGGTTGCCGGAATCTTGTCGACGATTTCGGGCGGTGTGACCAGATCAATACCCATGACCTCAAGTGCCTGGGCAAAGAACTCGACACCATCCCTGGTGCCCATCCTCTCGAATTTCCGCACCAGGCGCAGCAATTTCATTTTGCCGGTCATCCACTCCAGCGCGCGGATCGTATAGACCTTCTTCGGATCCGTGTATGTCCCGGAATAAGACAGTTTGCGCTTGTCGTAGGGGATGTACTTTTCCGGAGCACCGGACGGCCCGGGCAAAGGTCTGTGTTGCGCACGCTCTACCAAGGCTTCCACCGCTTGATCTGCATGGTTTCAAACATTGGCTTCACAGGTTCTCTCCGAACCGGTCGGCAACCAGCGCTTCAAGCGCCTCGGCCAGTTTTTCGGCTTCCGGGCCTTCGGTGCGCAGTTCAATGGTTGAGCCCTTGGCGGCCGCAAGCATCAGAAGCCCCATGATACTGTCGCCCGAGGCATTCAGCCCATCCTTGGAAATCTCTGCCGTGGCGTCATGGGCTTCGACCACTTCCACCAGCTTGGCGGAAGCGCGGGCGTGCAACCCTTTTTCATTTGTAATCCTGATCGTCCGAAT
This sequence comes from Marinosulfonomonas sp., assembly GCA_026989405.1. Classification (GTDB taxonomy): domain Bacteria; phylum Pseudomonadota; class Alphaproteobacteria; order Rhodobacterales; family Rhodobacteraceae; genus JAJRUE01. The sequence goes on from JALSJL010000419.1 coordinate 4,553, forward strand.
GGTCATCCTGAAATCTGGTCCTATTGGGTTGCCGGCGGCGAATCGAAGCTGTCAATGTACTTTCGCCCCGCTTCCTTTGCCAATTCAACCGCCTGTGCAACTTTCAAATGGCGTGATTTCGCCAGCTTGATCAGCATCGGCAGGTTCGCGCCGTAGATGATCTTGCGGTCGCTGACCGCGCAGGCCAGCAAAGACAGATTTGACGGCGAGCCGCCGAACATGTCCGTCACGACCACAACGCCGTCGCCCACATCCACGCTGTCAGCGGCCGCACATATCTCTGATTGCTTGCGCGCGCGGTCGTGGTCAGCCTCGATTGCGATCGCATGAATGCCGGACTGCTTGCCGACCACGTGCTCGACAGCGGCCAGGTATTCTCTGGCCAGCCCACCATGTGCGACGATCACGATCCCGATCACGTCTGCCCCCCAATCCCGGTGGCCGATGCAACATTTCCGGCATCGCGCCTTTCGATTTCCCGGTGCCTTATAGACACGCGCCACTCGGAAGCCGCAAGAGATTTCGCAAGGCTCTCCGCCATGGCAACCGAGCGATGCTGCCCGCCTGTGCATCCAAAGGCGATGGCAATATGCGATTTGCCTTCCTCGGAAAACGCCGGCAGCAACAGGTCTGCCAGCCCCTTCACCGATGCAAAGAATGCGTCATAGCGGGCATCCTGCCGGACATAGTCGGCAACCTCATCTGACCTTCCGTCCAAGGTCCGCAGGTTTTCATCCCAAAAAGGATTTCGCAGGAACCGGCAGTCAAACACCATGTCGACCCCGCGCGGGATGCCACGTTTGTAGGAAAACGACTGAACCAGAACCGACAGTCGTTTTTCATCCGTGACCTCGAACCACCGTTCGATTTCGGCGCGCAACTCGTGCGGGGTCATGTCAGAGGTGTCGATCAGAATGTCGGCCTGTTGGCGAATGGGCGCCAACAGTTCGATCTCGCGCTCGATCCCCTGCGACGGGGATTGCGTTCTTGCCAGGGGATGACGCCTGCGCGTCTCGGAATATCGCCGGATCAATACGTCTTCCCGGCAATCCAGATACAACAGTTCGACGTCAAGCCCCGCCGCCTTGCTCAGCCGATCAATTGCTTCTCGCAGGCCTTCCACGGAAAAATCCCGGTTTCGGATATCCATGCCGACAGCCAACGAACGTCCGATCGGCGGGCCGGCGAACAAACGGTCAAGCAGCGACAGCGGAATATTGTCGATGGTTTCAAAGCCGACGTCTTCCAGAGCCTTTACAGCGGTCGACCGACCGGCGCCGGACGGGCCTGTCACGAAAACCAGACGCTGGCGAACCTCGCCGCCATCGCCTTCCTTTGCGCCACTTTCATCGGCTGCCACTAGTCTGCCCTTCCGCCCTTCAGATACTGAATGATGCTAGCAGGAAAATGATCGCAAGCGCAGCGGTGAAGCAAGGGAATTCTGATGCCAAGGATACAGACCGTCCGATGTGGCGGCAGCCTTTCGGTTTCGGTGGTGTCAAGGTCCACCGACAGGTTCACGATTGCCGAACTGCGAGACTCTGCGGCCAGAATGCCGATACCCCGGGCCTCGATGCGGCCCCGGATGGCCTCGGGGCATGATGCCCTGATGGCCGTGCCGCCGATGACGGTCAACTGTGTCCGGTCATCCGCAATCAACTCTGCCCCCAGCGCCATGAGCTGCAGTGAAAGCGCCGATTTTCCACTGCCGGCTGCGCCCGAGATCAACACGGCAGCCGGCCCGAACGCAACACAACTTCCGTGAACGACACGTTCGGATTGGCTGTCTGTTCGCATGTGCTCTCCGCTTGGCCGGTCGTTTATATCACGGCCTGACGTCAGACAGGCAATCCGACGACAAATCGCGCGCCCAGCGGTTCCGAACCGATATCGGCATCGGTGGGCCGGATGTTTTCGGCCCAGATCACACCGCCGTGGGCCTCGACGATCTGCTTGGATATCGCCAGGCCAAGCCCGGAATTGTCACCAAACTGAGAGTCTGGCCGTGAGGTATAGAACCGGTTGAAGATTTTTGTCAGCGCCTCTTCGGGGATGCCGGGCCCGGTGTCTTCCACAACGATCAGAACCCGGTTTTCACGTTTGCGTGCCCAGACCCGAATGGCATCGCCATCTTCGCAAAAAGAGATCGCATTGGTGATCAGGTTCACAAAAACCTGCGCAAGCCGCGCCTCCAGCCCCTGAATGACGATCGGCGTCTGGGGCATGTCGGTTATGAATTCAATACCCTTCCTGCGCGCTTCTTCGCCAAGATGGTTTGTGATGTTGGTCAGCATCTTGAGAAGATCGAAAGACTCTTCTTCTTCTTTCACAAGCTCACTGTCCAGACGCGAGGCATTTGAAATGTCGCTGACCAACCGGTCCAGGCGCCGCACATCATGTTCAATGACATTCAGCAGCCGATCGCGCTGATCCTCGCGTTTTGCGACGCGCAACGTGCCCACCGCCGAGCGCAGCGACGCCAGAGGATTCTTGATTTCATGCGCCACATCCGCCGCAAACTGCTCATTGGCATCAATGCGTTCATAAAGCGCCGCGACCATGCCGCGCAGAGCGCTGGAAAGTCGACCGATTTCATCCGGTCGCCCGGAAAGATCGGGGATCCGCACGCGCCCGGGGCCGACCTTGCGAGAATTGTTGTCGCGCCCCACCTCGGCCGCCGCCGCCAGATCGGACAGCGGGTTTGCCACCGTCGACGCCAGCACCAGGCTCAGGCCAATTGAGACCAGGATGGCAATCACGAACATCTGCAAGACCTGCTCGCGCTCATTGCGCACCAGTTCGTCTATCTCACCGGCGGCACTCAGAACGGCGATCGCACCGACAGGTTCATCGCCCCGCATGATTGGTGTGGTCACGGAAAACACCGCGCCATCCGTGTCGCCCCGGCTGATATTGACCCGCGTAACGCCCGAAAAGGCCGACGGCATGACCTGTCGCGCATAGGCTTCGGGGTCATACTCGGATTCTGCCCCGGACGGCGGCGAAAGAACCGATGATATCCCCTCCCACACCGCATTCAGGAAATCGGTGATGAAGGTCGTCCGCTCCTGGTCGGTCAGTCCCAGGATCGGCTCTACATTCTCGCGCGCAATTCCCGTTTCCTTGGCCAGGAGCTGGCCGTCGGGGGAAAACACGAAAACCTCGGATCCTGGACGAAGATCAAGCCCCGCAAGCGTGGTAGCCACATCGGGCAGACCTTCGGCCTGCAGGTCATCCTTGCCCAGAACGTCCAACTGCGCCTCGAGCACATCGGCCACAAGTTCGGCCTCGATGATCAGGCCGTTTTCCCATTGATAGACCAGGCTGTCGCGAAACGGGTTGAGATACAGCACGCCGGCGACAAGCACGATCAGCGCCAGCAAATTGAATGTCACGATCTTGCGCGCCAGCGGAGACCGGTTGATCGAAATCAGGCCACGTCTGGCACGCCGCGCGCGAACCTCAGAATCCGAAGTGGTGTGAGGGGCAATCCAATCATCGCCCAGGACGATATCAGCGCCCCTGGTTGTTTCAGATTTCCGCACGTCTATCCTCGACGCGAACGTCATTATTCTTCGTTATACCGATACCCGATTCCGTAAAGAGTCTCGATCGCGCCGAAGGTATCGTCCACCGTGCGCATCTTTTTCCGCAACCGCTTGATGTGGCTGTCGATTGTCCGGTCGTCCACATAGACCTGGTCATCATAGGCCACATCCATCAACTGATCGCGGCTCTTGACGAACCCGGGACGCTGCGCCAGGGCCTGAAGCAACAGGAATTCTGTCACGGTAAGTGAGACATTCTTGCCTTTCCAGCTGACGGAATGCCGAAGCGGATCCATCGTCAGTTCGCCGCGCACCATGACCTTGTTTTCATCGCCATCCGGCCGTTCGCCGGTTTCAATGGCTTCCTGCCGACGCAGCAATGCCCGAATACGCTCGACAAGCAGACGCTGCGAAAATGGTTTCTTGACGTAATCGTCCGCCCCCATTCGAAGGCCAAGCACTTCGTCGATCTCATCGTCCTTGGAGGTCAGGAAAATAACCGGCATGTCAGATTTCTGCCGCAGCCGCTGCAGCAGATCCATGCCGTCCATGCGGGGCATCTTGATGTCGAGAACCGCCATGTCGGGCAGCTTCTTGTTGAAAGCATCCAGTGCCGCCTGCCCGTCATTGTATGTTTCCACCTCGAAACCTTCGGCTTCCAGCGTCATCGCCACGGAAGTCAAAATGTTCCGATCATCGTCTACAAGTGCTATTCTGGACATGATCCATCCCTATTCTGCTCAGACAATCTTATTTTTCAGGCATATTCCCGCTTCCGACACATGGAATCAACTGCAATCTGCGAATCAGCAGGGATGCAAGCCCATTCCAGACCACATTTTGATAAAACTTGGCTAATATGACTCAGATTTCGAGATTGGTGACAAAAAACGGCCTGATGATTGCGCTAACGCCCCGATGGTTGCGCTAACTGCGCAAAACAGTCCTGTTTCGCTTTGATTTCTGCATGTTATAGCCATCGCAAAACGCACCACCAGGTGACACCGGTTGGAAACCGCCGGAAACTGCCACGCACCACAACAAAGCGGCCAAACGGCACAGGAGCAACCGACATGAAAACTGGACATGTGAACCCGGATTTCGAACTGGAAAAACAAGAGATCACGGGCCTGGACACCGTGTCCTACAATCTTCTCGAGCCACAACTTGTGCAGGCGGCGCTGCAGCGCGGCGAAGCCACGTTGGGGCGCGGTGGGGCCGTGCTGGTCAGCACCGGGCAGTTTACCGGCCGCTCTCCGAACGACAAATTCGTGGTGCGCACGCCGGATGTCGAGGATGATATCTGGTGGGAAAACAATCAGCCGATGGACCCGGACGCCTTTGATCGCCTGCAGGCCGACATGCTTGAGCACATGAAGGGCCGCGACTACTTTGTGCAGGATCTGTTCGGCGGCGCTGACCCCGCGAACCGTCTGGATGTGCGCGTGATAACCGAACTGGCTTGGCACGCGCTGTTTGCCCGGACAATGCTGCGCCGCCCCGAGCGCGAGGAACTCGATGGGTTCGTTGCCGATTTCACCATCATCAATTCACCCAGTTTCAAGGCCGACCCTGCCCGTCACGGCTGCCGCAGCGAAACCGTGATCGCGTTGAACTTCGAAAAGAAACTGATCCTGATCGGCAACACGGAGTATGCCGGGGAAATCAAGAAATCCGTGTTCACCCTTCTGAACTACATCCTGCCCGGCAAGGGGATCATGGCGATGCACTGTTCGGCCAATCATGCGCCGGGAAACCCGGTGGATACGGCGGTGTTCTTTGGCCTTTCCGGGACCGGAAAAACCACGTTGTCCGCTGACCCTTCCCGCGTTCTTATTGGCGATGACGAACATGGCTGGTCCGATCGCGGCACGTTCAATTTCGAGGGGGGTTGCTATGCCAAGACGATCAACCTGTCGCCAGAGGCCGAGCCGGAAATCTTTGCGACCACCAGCAAATTCGGCACGATCATCGAGAACATGGTGTTCGATCCGGAAACCCTGGAACTGGACTTCGAAGATGACAGCCTGACGGCGAACATGCGCTGCGCCTACCCGCTTGACTATATCTCGAACGCGTCCGACACCGCCCTGGGCGGGCATCCGAAAAACATCATCATGCTGACCTGCGATGCCTTTGGCGTCCTGCCTCCGATCGCCCGCCTGACCCCGGCCCAGGCGATGTATCACTTCTTGTCCGGCTTCACCTCCAAGGTTGCCGGAACCGAGCGAGGCGTGACCGAGCCCGAACCGACATTCTCGACCTGTTTCGGCGCTCCTTTCATGCCGCGGCGCCCCGAAGTCTACGGCAACCTGCTGCGCGACAAGATCGCAAAACATGGTGCAACCTGCTGGCTGGTCAACACCGGTTGGACGGGCGGAGCCTATGGAACCGGCACGCGAATGCCGATCAAGGCAACGCGGGCGCTGCTCAGCGCCGCGCTTGACGGCTCACTTGCCGAAGCCAAATTCCGCAAGGATCCGAACTTTGGCTTTGATGTTCCGGTCAGCGTTCCGGGTCTCGACGACGCGCTTCTCGACCCGCGCCAAACCTGGTCGGACCCGGACGCTTATGACCGTCAGGCCCAAAAGCTGGTGGAAATGTTTGCCGACAACTTTGGCAAATATGCCGACTACATTGACGAGGACGTCAAGGCCGTCGCAATCGGCCAATAGATTTCGGGCAAGGCCGCGCTGCACCTGCGCGGCCTTTGCGTCCAGCCTACCCGGCCACCCCGCGCCGGATCAGGTTGAGGCCGGCCAGAACCAGGACAACCAGCGTCGCGCGGCGAAACCGTTCCTGGTCAAGCCGGTCATGGACCGCAAACCCAAGCCCCATGCCAACAAGAGCGGGCACCACAAGCGCGCCCGAAAGCCAAACGGTCTGAGCGTTCATGACGCCGGACTTCAAATGCGACGCCAG
>JALSJL010000420.1 GCA_026989405.1 Marinosulfonomonas sp.
CGAAAGCATGTCCGATGTCGTGACGTCCGAACCGGCCGCGCAAAGCGAACCGGCCACCTCGACCACCACGGCCACCCAGACGGCCCCGGCGGCTGCAAAGGCCCCGGCTGAATTCAACGGCGGCAACGCCTCAAAACGACCGGAAAGAACACCCGACTGGCCCGAGGGCACAAAAACGCGCCCGACGACGGTCAGAGAAGCCTTGCGCGACGCCATGGCTGAAGAAATGCGCGCGGACGACCGCGTATTTCTGATGGGCGAGGAAGTCGGCCAGTATCAGGGCGCCTACAAGGTCAGTCAGGGGCTGCTGGACGAGTTCGGGGAAAGACGCGTCGTTGACACACCGATCACCGAACAGGGGTTTGCCGGCGTGGGTGTCGGGGCCGCATTCGCCGGCCTGCGCCCGGTGGTCGAGTTCATGACCTTCAACTTCGCCATGCAGGCCATTGACCAGATCATCAATTCAGCTGCCAAGACCCGGTACATGTCCGGCGGTCAGATGGATGCCCCGATCGTCTTTCGCGGCCCCAACGGCGCCGCCGCCCGCGTGGCGGCCCAGCACAGCCAGGACTATGCTGCGTGGTATGCGCAAATTCCGGGGTTGAAGGTCGCCATGCCCTTTTCGGCCTCCGATGCCAAGGGCCTGCTGAAAACCGCGATCCGAGATCCGAACCCGGTGATCTTCCTGGAAAATGAAATACTGTATGGCCGCTCGTTCGAGGTGCCTGAAATGGACGATTTCACCGTTCCGTTCGGCAAGGCCCGCATCTGGCGCGAGGGCAGCGACGTCACCATCGTCTCTTTCGGAATCGGCATGACCTACGCGCTCGAAGCCGCCGACGAGCTGGCCAGGGAAGGGATCAGCGCCGAGGTCATAGACCTGCGGACCCTGCGTCCGATCGACTACGACACGCTGATTGCGTCGGTCATGAAAACAAATCGCTGCGTCACGGTAGAAGAAGGATGGCCCGTCGCGTCGATCGGCAATCACCTGTCGGCGACACTCATGCAACGCGCTTTCGACTACCTTGACGCACCGGTCATCAATCTGACGGGCAAGGATGTGCCCATGCCCTACGCGGCCAACCTTGAAAAACTGGCTTTGGTCAACACCGGCGAAGTCATAGAGGCGGTCAAGGCCGTCACTTACCGATAAGGAAGACAAGCCATGCCAATTGAAATCCTCATGCCGGCTCTTTCCCCGACCATGGAAGAAGGAACGCTTGCCAAATGGCTGGTGAAAGAAGGGGACGCGGTCACAAGTGGCGACCTTCTGGCCGAGATCGAAACCGACAAGGCCACGATGGAATTCGAGGCGGTTGATGAAGGCGTTGTGGGCAAGCTGCTCGTGCCGGAAGGGGCCGAGGGGGTCAAGGTAAATACCCCCATCGCGATCTTGCTGGAAGATGGTGAAAGCATCGATGAAATGGCGGCAGAGCCGGCTTCCCCGGCTCGCAAATCCGCCCCTGCGGCAAAAGATGCCGCACCGGCTCAACCGACGCCACCCGCCCCCGCAGCGACGCGCGAAAACGCGGGCGCACCCCGCATTTTCGCG
>JALSJL010000421.1 GCA_026989405.1 Marinosulfonomonas sp.
TAGTTTGGCGAATTGATCGGCGTGTACATGACGCCGGCCAGCCCGGCCACCGCAGCTGCGATGGCAAACATGATGGTGAACCGCTTGTCGATGTTGATCCCCAGCAGCCCCACGGTTTCGCGGTCGGCCATGCCCGCGCGCACGACCATGCCGAATGTGGTGAACCGCAGGAATGAAAAGATGCCGGCAATGATCAGCAACGCGAAGGCGAAATAGACCATGCGCCAGTAGGGATAGATGATGACGTTCGGGTCAAAGCCAAGCACCACGCCAAAGTCGAATGAGCCGGCGAACTGCGGCGGCGCTGGCGTCGGGATCGGATTGGCGCCGAAGAAATACTTGACGATTTCCTGGAGCACGATGGCAAGCCCGAATGTCACCAGGATCTGGTCGGCATGGGGGCGTTTGTAAAAATGCTTGATCAGCCCGCGCTCCATGACGAAGCCGACAAGGATCATGATCGGGATCGAAAACAGGATCGCCAGCGGAACCGACCAGTCAATGATGGCCTGGCCAATCTCGGGTCCGAACCACTTTTCCGCATAGGGGGTTGCGACTTTCAGCGGGTTGCCCAGAAAGTCCTTTTGCGTCTCGTCGATGGTAATAAAGCTCAGCGACAGGATCTTGCGCAGCGTGACCGCGCAGAACGCGCCGATCATGAACAGCGTCCCATGGGCAAAATTGACGACCCCCAGCGTGCCGAAGATCAGCGTCAGGCCCAGGGCAATCAGCGCATAGGCCGACCCCTTGTCCAGCCCGTTCAGTATCTGCAGAATGATGACGTCCATTGTCCCCAACCCTGTCGGTTTGTTTTCCTGCTCAGTCGACGGCCAGCCGCAAATGCGACCGGCCGTCTTTGCTGTGCTCAGGCGCCGGGGTTACATTCACCCAGCGTGCCACCGGCAAACATCGGGTGGTCGGGCGCATACTCGACCTGCGCGCGCGGCGTCAGCTCGACGATGTTGAGGATGTCGAACTGGTTGGTCGGGCTGTCGTTGCCCTTCATGACCAGCACGTCCTTGAAGCACTGGTGATCGGCTGCACGATACAGCGTCTGGCCATTGCCCATACCGTCGAACTCGAAGCCTTCGAGGGCTTCGACCACGGCGCAGGGGTTGAACGAACCCGCTCGCGCGGCGGCATCTGCATAAAGCAGCGTCTGCACATAGCAGGTGTGCGCCGAATTGGACGGCGGACGGCCATATTTTTCGCCGAACGACTTCACAAAGGCCTTGGTGCCCGGGTTGTCGAGCTGCCAGTTCCAGTTCATCGAGCCGTAGACGCCCTGAATGGCCGTGCCGGCCCCTTCGGCCATCAGTTCGGAATAGAGCGGCACGACGATCTCGAAGTTCTTGCCGTTTACCTGCTTGTCGCGCAGGCCGAACTGAACCGCCTGGGTGATCGAGTTGATCATGTCGCGGCCGTAGTGGTTGAGCACCAGCACGTCGGCGCCCGAGTTCAGAACCGGCGTGATGTAGGACGAGAAGTCGCCCGCGCCGACCGGGGTGCGCACTGTTTTCACGGTGTTCCAGCCCACGGCTTCGGTGGCGGCCTTGATCGACTCTTCCTGGGTCCAGCCCCAGGTGTAGTCGGCCGTCAGGTGATAGGCCTTGCGGTCCGTGCCGTAGGCCTTGGCCAGCACCGGCGCCAGTGCGGCGCCCGACATGTAGGCGTTGAAGAAGTGGCGGAAGCCATTGGCCTTCTTGTCCTTGCCGGTGGTGTCGTTGGAATGCGTCAGGCCGGCCATGAAGATGATGCCCGCCTCTTGGCAGAGGCCCTGAACCGCGATGGCCACGCCCGAGGACGAGCCGCCGTTGATCATCACCACGCCGTCCTTTTCGATCATCGATTTGGCCGCTGCGCGTGCCGCATCCGATTTGGTCTGGGTGTCGCCGGTCACATATTCGACCTTCTTTCCCAGAACCCCGGTGCCGTCGAGCGAGTTGGCGAAGGTGTTCAGCATCCCGCCGTCACCGCCGCCGTTGATGTGCTCGACAGCCAGTTGCTGGGCGCGCAGCTCATCGGCACCTTCGTCGGCATAGGGGCCCGATTGCGGCACGTTGAAGCCGAATGTCACCGTATCGCCGGTGGGCGCGTTGCGATAGCCGGAATGGGCGGCGGCCCACACGGAGCCGGTGAAAATCGTCGGTGTCGCCAGACCTGCGCCTGCGATTGCACCGGTTCTCAGCAGACCCCGGCGCGTGAATTTAGAATTGGACATTGGTATCCTCCCGTTTCGATAATTGCGCGGCCGCCACCGTCGTTCTGGCGGGCCACCAGCCTTTTTACAAAGCTGTCGTGATTTTGGGAGCAGTCTGAAAAATTCTCAACAAGTCCGGCAATTCAAAGGATTTGTTTGTAAAAATATCAACAAGAGTTTAGTCTTTCTTGTAAATAAGATTTCACACATGCAGTGAAGTCGTTGGAAAACCGAGTGAATTTACATGGGCAAGCGCGACCTGACAGGCAGCCGGATACGGGCGCGGCGGCTTGATTGCGGCATCGGCCAGGCTACCCTGGCCCGCAGGGTCGGAATTTCGCCGGCCTACCTCAGCCTGATCGAGCACAACCGTCGCTCGATCGGTGGGAAACTGCTGCTCGATATCGCGACGGGGCTCGGGGTTGAACCGGTGACGCTCAGCCCCGGGGCGGACATGCTGAAGGTCGACGCCCTGAACGAGGCGGCGGCGGGGTTTCCCGAGGCCGCGGCCGGGCCCGACGATACCGCGCAGTTTGTCGGGCGCTTTCCGGGCTGGGCCGACCTTGTGGTGCGCCAGCACGGCCAGATCCGGTCGCTGTCGCGGCTGGTCGAGACCCTGAGCGATCGGCTGGCGCACGACCCGCAGTTTGCGGCCTCAATGCACGAGGTTCTGTCGGTGGTGACGGCAATCCGTTCGGCTGCGGGCATTCTGACATCGGATGTGGACATAGAACCCGAATGGCAGGCCCGGTTCCGGCGCAATCTTTACGAAGACTCGCGACGCCTGGCTCAGGGCATGGATGCGCTTGTCGAGATGCTCGACACCGGCGGTGATCTGACGGGCGGGTCGCAATCGCTGCTGCCGGCTGAAGAGCTGGAGCGCTGGTTGAGCGAAAAGGGGTTTCACATCCCCGAGCTTGAAGGCCCTCAGGCCATGTCTGCCGACGAGCTTCTGGAACAGACGCCGCAGCTGCAGCGCACACCCGCGTTGCGGGCCTTTTCGCGGGCCTATCTGCAGAGGTATCGTCGGGATGCGGGCCGGGTGCCGATGAATGGCCTGATGCGGGCGATGGCGCAAGAAACCCCGGACCCACAGGCCATTGCCGCAGAGCTCGGCTGCGATCTGGCCTGCGTGCTGCGCCGAATTGCCTGCATGCCGGCCGAAAGCGGCATCGGGCCGGTCGGGATCGTGCTTTGCGATGCCTCGGGCACTCTGGTGTTTCGCAAGCCGGTCGACGGGTTTTCCATCCCGAGGTTTGGCGCGGCCTGCCCGATCTGGCCACTTTTCCAGGCTCTGAGCCGGCCCATGGCCCCGCTGGTGCAACGGCTTGATCCGGCTGGCCCGCGCCTCGACAGATTTGTTGCCGTGGCCATCTCTCAGCCGACGGGCGGCACATCGCTGCGCCAGCCGCAGACGTTCGAAGCCACCATGTTGCTGGTTGCCGACGATCCGCACTCGGGGTTTTCGCGCGCCATGTTTTCCGCTGCGGCCGACCCGCTGAAGGTCGGGTCGGGTTGCCGGGTCTGTTCGGTCCAGGATTGCGTGGCCCGGCGTGAGCCGTCGATCCTGCCGGGGGCCGGTGGCGACGAGCGGGGCGCCGGCCACATCCTTTGACAGGCTGCGTATTAACGGCAATAGTTGCCGGTGTGATCTGCATCTTTCGGGGGACGGCGCGGCCATGGACAATCGGATCCTCCTGATCGAGGATGAGCCAAACATTTCCGAGGCGATCCGCTTTATCCTGCAGCGGGACGGCTATCTGGTCGACATGCACTCGGACGGGGCCACAGCGCTTGCGGCGGTGGCGCAAAAGCACCCCGGCATGGTCATTCTGGATGTCATGCTGCCCAACCGTTCGGGGTTCGACATTCTGCGCGACCTGCGCGCGAACGACGCAACCGCCGGCCTGCCGGTCCTGATACTGACCGCCCGTGGTCAGGACAAGGACCGCGACCTTGCCATGCGGCTCGGGGCCAGCCGGTTCATTACCAAACCGTTTTCCAATGCCGATGTGCTGACGGCCGTCCGCGAGCTGATCGCACCGTGAGCCGCCGATCGCCCATTTTTCTGGCGCGCACCGGCTACCGCCTGCGTCGCCTGATGGACGCGGCCCGCATTCTGCCGGCGGCAGGTGCGTTCTTGTTCATGCTGCCGCTGTTGTGGGGCGGCGGGGCCACGCGAAACGGGATCATTTTCGTGTTTGGTGTCTGGTTCGGCCTGATCGTGGTTGCGGCCCTGATCGCTGTGCCGCTTGGGGGGCAGTTGCGCTCAACCGGCGATGAGGATGGGCAGGGGGGCGAGGATGGTCCCGTTTAATCTGCTTGTTCTGGTTTGTCTGCTTTATGTGCTGCTGCTGTTTCTGATTGCATTTGCGGCGGCCAAGCGGGCGGAAACCGGCCAGCTGGGTTGGCTGCGCTCGCCCTGGGTCTACACGCTGTCGCTGTCAATCTACTGCACGGCCTGGACGTTTTATGGTGCCGTCGGATATGCCGCGCGGTCCGGCCTGGAATATGTAACCATCTACCTTGGGCCGACACTGGTGATGGTCGGCTGGTGGTGGTTCTTGCGCAAACTCGTTCGCGTGGGGCGCACCCAGCGCGTGACGTCCATCGCCGACCTGATCTCATCGAGATACGGCAAATCAAACCTGTTGGGCGTGATCGTCACCCTGATGGCCGTGATCGGCACGACACCGTATATCGCCTTGCAGCTTAAATCGGTGACGCTTTCCTTTGCGGTCTTTGCCAGCAACCAGCCCGAAGGCGGCACCATGCCCGATCTCAATGCCACGGCACTTTGGGTGGCGACGGGCCTGGCGTTGTTCACCGTCCTGTTCGGCACGCGAAACCTGGATGCAAACGAACGCCATCATGGGGTGGTCACCGCGATTGCGCTTGAGGCGATCGTGAAACTGGCGGCGCTGCTTGCGGTTGGCGTCTTTGTGGTCTGGGGGCTGGCCGAGGGCCCGGCAGACATGCTGGCGCGCATCGACGCTTCACCCGTATCCGGTTGGGACTTGCGCGGCGGGCGGTGGGTGACGCTGATCTTCCTGTCGGCGGTGGCCTTCATCAGCCTGCCGCGGATGTTTCAGGTCCTGGTGGTCGAAAACTCGGATGAGCGCCATCTGGCGACGGCAAGCTGGGCCTTTCCGCTTTACCTGTTTCTCATCAGCCTGTTTGTGGTGCCGATTGCCGTCACGGGGCTGGCCGTGCTGCCGGCCGGCACCAACCCGGACCTTTTCGTTCTGACCCTGCCGCTGTCGCAGGGCGCCGAAGGGTTGGCCATGCTGGCGTTTCTGGGGGGGTTCTCGTCGGCGACCTCGATGGTGATCGTGGCCGCCATCGCGTTGTCGACAATGGTTTCGAACCACATCGTGATGCCGGTCTGGCTGTCGCTGCGCGGAAGCCGCGCCTCGATGTCGGGCGATGTGCGCGGCGTGGTGCTGCAGGCCCGGCGCCTGTCGATCGGGGCGATCCTGCTGCTGGGATACCTGTATTTCCGCTTTTCGGGTGGCGGCGAGGCCCTCGCGGCAATCGGCCTGATTTCGTTTGCCGGCGTCGCGCAGGTGCTTCCGGCGCTGGTTGGCGGCCTGTTCTGGCGCGGGGCCACGCGAAACGGGGCGGCGGCCGGGTTGCTGCTCGGGTTTGCCGTGTGGGCCTACACGATGTTCATCCCGTCCTTTGGAGAAAGCGCGCTGATGTCGGCCGAACTGCTGACAGAGGGCCCTTTTGCAATCGGCTGGCTGCGCCCGCATGCGCTGTTTGGAATTGGCGGGCTGGACCCGCTGGTGCATGCGGTGTTCTGGAGCATGACCCTGAACACCATCGCTTTCGTCACCGGGTCGCTTCTCAGTTTTCCGGGGCCGATGGAGCGGCTGCAGGGCGCGCAGTTTGTCAACGTGTTCGACCATACGGGGGCTGCGCGCGGATGGTCGGGCGGGGCGGCCGAAGCTGAAGACCTGCTGGTCATGTCGCAGCGCATTCTCGGGTCAAAGGAGGCGCAGGCGCTTTTCCAGGCCGAGGCACGCTCGCAGGGCCGTGGCGGATACCTGCCCGATGTCACCCCCGATTTCATCGAGCGACTGGAGCGCGAGCTGACCGGGTCGGTTGGGGCGGCGACGGCGCATGCGATGCTGGGCCAGATCGTGGGCGGGTCGTCGGTTTCGGTTCAGGATCTGATGGCCGTGGCGGATGAAACGGCCCAGATGCTTGAATATTCCAACCGGCTTGAAGCCAAGTCGCGCGAACTGGCCAGAACCGCGCGCCAACTGCGTGATGCCAATGAAAAACTGACAGAACTGTCCGTTCAGAAAGACGCGTTCCTGTCCCAGATCAGCCATGAATTGCGCACGCCGATGACCTCGATCCGGGCCTTTTCGGAAATTCTGCTGCAAGATGGCGCGATGAGTGCTGCGAAACAGAAAGACTATGCCGGCATCATTCACGATGAGACCATTCGCCTGACCCGACTGCTTGATGACCTGCTTGACCTCAGCGTTCTGGAAGCGGGCCAGGTTCAGCTCAACATCCAGTCGGCCAACCTGCGCGACATTCTGGACCGCGCACTGGTGGCGACGCAATCGGGCGAGCGCGCGACGGGGCTGCGCATCTTTCGCGATGTGGCCAGCGAAGACATCGAATTGCAGACCGATACCGACCGGCTGTGCCAGGTGTTCATCAACCTGATCTCGAATGCCCAGAAATACTGCGACGCCGCATCGCCCGAACTGCGCATACGGGCGCGCAGCAGTGGCGACCATCTCGAGGTCGATCTGAGCGACAACGGATGCGGAATTCCCGAGAAAAGCCAGGATATGATCTTCGAGAAATTCTCGCGGCTGTCGGACGAGGCGCGGGCTGGCGGGGCCGGGCTTGGCCTTGCGATCTGCCGCGAAATCATGCTGAACCTCGGCGGGCGGGTCGAGTATCTGCCGGGGCAGGGCGGGGCGGCCTTTCGCGTGATCGTGCCGTTTGCTCCCGGGCCGGCCGCAGCGCAAGGGCCATCTGGTGCGAGCTGAGTGTTTTCAATCATTTGGTAACTGATTCTTGAAATGCTCGCGCCAGTTGATGACGCCGTGAGATCACATGAATGATACGCCGCCCCCAGGACCGCTGCGCGACAAGCTGAGACCGCCGCCCGGTCCACTGGACCAGGCCGGCATGACGCCGGCCAAGGCCATGCGGCGTGGGCTGACGCGCGCACTGGAACGGTGTATCGGGCTCGAGGCCACGGTCCTGGGGTTCGAACAGGACCGGCTTGGTCTTGCTGCGCTTGTCGGATCGCTCGAAAGCAACCGGTTGATCTTCATGACGCAGCGCAAGTGCGGCGCCATCGGGCTTGGCATCTGGGACATGACAGCAGTTTCGGCCGTGGTCGAGCATATGGTGACCGGGCGCGTGGTGCCGGGTCCGGCGGAAGACCGGACCCCGACGGCCACCGACGCGGCTGTGTTGCGCGACATGTTCGACCGGATCATGCAGCAATTCGATGAAACGCTTTCTGCCATGGAAACGGCCCCGCCCGTGACCGGTTTTCGGGCGTCCAGCATCATGGAAAACGCGCGGGCGGTCGAACTGGCGCTGGAAGAGATGGACTATCGGCGCTATGTGATTTCCGTCGATTTTTCCGGCGGCGCCAAGACCGGAGAGCTTCAGCTGATTTTCCCCTGGCATCCCGAATTTGGAACTTCCGCCCAGTTGTCGCAATCGCGACGGTGGTCGCGGGAGTGGCAGGCGGCGGTGAAATCCAGCCGCGCCCGGCTTGATGCGGTTCTGTGCCGGTTGCCGATGCCGCTGGAACAGGTCGGGGAAATGCGGGTTGGCGACCTCATCAAGCTGCCGCGAAGCGCTCTGGATGCGGTTTCGATCGAGGGTGCCGATGGTCAGGCCGTGGCCACCGGCCGCCTGGGGCAGGCGCAGGGTATGCGGGCAATCCGGCTGCATGGGCTTGAGCCATCTCCGGTCGATCTGCCGGCGGCCCAGCCCCCGGATGCCGGGGCCGGCGACGGCCTTGAGCCGTTGCCACAGGAACTTTTGCCGGCAACCGCAGAACCGGCGCCGCCCGCCGTCAGCCCCGGGCCTGGCCAACCCGGGCCGATCGGGCAGGGCGAGCAATTGCCTGAGCGGGTAGGCAGCGACGTCTGATGCGGGCAAGGGCAGGTCTGGCGCGCCCCGGCCGCCGGCCGCGGTTCGCAGGCCCCGACTGTCGGGTTGCTGTGCCGGTTCGATGCGGTCTTGAGCCGCGCCTGCAAGACGGCGAACAGTTTGATCCCGGTCAAGGTTGCCTGCCGCTGCTTGCTGTTATGCTGACAAAAAAGGGAGACCGGACATGGTGTCGATTGAACAGCGCAAGGCACGGCTGGAAGCACGGTTGAAGGAATTGACTGATCGCCTTGAGAAGATCGAGGATGAGTTGGAATCGCACAATTCCAGGGACTGGGAGGAATTGGCGGTTGAGCGTGAATCCGAAGAGGTTCTGGAAGATCTTGGCCTGTCTTCCCAGGATGAGATCAAGGCCATCCAGGCGGCCCTGAAACGTATCGAGGACGGCGAGTATGGCTATTGCGTCCGCTGCGGAAAGGAGATCTCGCAAGAGCGTCTCGACCTTTTGCCCTACACGCCGTTTTGCCGCGAATGCGCGCGCGAGGTTGAGCAGAACCACTGATCTCGGGCCACCGCGGTTGCCGGAGCTCGTGGGTCTTGCGGTGCGGGGTGCCGATGCGTCGGCCGTCTTTCAGACCCGCTGTTGTGTGTGCTTGCCCAGTTCCGACCGCGCCACCTGGCGCCGGTGCACGGCATCTGGCCCGTCGGCCAGGCGCAACGTGCGCAATGCCGTCCACTGGCGCGCCAGGGGTGTATCCTGGCTGACCCCCTGCGCACCAAACATCTGGATCGCCTGATCGGTGACCTCAAGTGCCATGCGCGGTGCCTCGACCTTGATCATGCTGATCCAGGGGGCTGCGGCGCGGGCATCGCCCTGGTCCATCATCCAGGCGGCCTTCAGGCACAGCAGGCGCGCCTGTTCGATGTCCATCCGCGCCCGGGCGATGATGTCATGGTTCTCGCCCAGCTTCGCCAGCGGCTTGCCAAATGCCTCGCGCGCCAGTGACCGGCGACAGAGCAGTTCCAGCGCCTTTTCCGCCATCCCGATCGAACGCATGCAATGGTGGATGCGCCCCGGTCCCAGCCGACCCTGCGCGATTTCAAATCCCCGGCCTTCGCCGACGAGCATGCCGGAAACCGGAACCCGCACATCCCGAAAGCCGATATGCATGTGCCCGTGCGGCGCATCATCGTGGCCGTAGACCTGCAAGGGCCTGATCTTTTCGATCCCCGGCGTGTCGGCGGGGACGACGATCATCGAATGGCGCTGGTGCCTTGGCGCGGTATCGTCGCCGGTCTTGACCATGACGATATAAACCGCACAACGCGGATCTCCCGCCCCGGTCGCCCACCATTTTTCGCCGTTCAGAACATAGGTATCGCCGTCCCGTTCGCAGGACATGGAAATATTGGTGGCGTCAGACGAGGCGACATCGGGCTCGGTCATCAGATAGGCCGACCGGATTTCGCCCGCCAGCAAGGGCCTGAGCCATGTTTCCTTCATCTGCGCAGTGCCGTAGCGCGCAAACACTTCCATGTTGCCGGTGTCGGGCGCATTGCAGTTGAACACCTCGGGGGCCAGATGCGACTTGCCCATTTCTTCGGCAAGATAGGCATATTCTACCGTTGTCAGGCCGGGGCCATCCGGGGTGCCGGTCAGAAAAAAGTTCCACAAGCCGCGCTCGCGCGCCCGGGACTTGAGCGTTTCCAGGATTTCCGATTGCCGTTCGGTGAACGTCCACCGGTCGCCGGTGTCGACTTCGGCCAGAAACTCGGCGTCAAGCGGCGCAATTTCATCGCGGATCATCTCGACCACGCTGGCGTGAATTGGCTTGAGCCGCTCGCTCATGCCCAGGTCCATTGATGGCATGTTGCTTCCTCCTGTGACTGGTCAGACGAAAGCCCGCAGCCGCCCCGGTGTCAATTGACCATTGCGCGCGATGGCCGGATTTAGCACAGTTGGCACATGATCGAAGGTCTGGACATCGAAGAAACGGCGCTGGAGCCGTGGCTGGAGGCGCAGGTTCAGGGGTTTCACGGCCTCAGGCGGGTCGAAAAATTCGCCACCGGCCAGTCCAACCCGTCCTACCGGCTGCGTGCGGACTCGGGCGACTATGTGCTTCGGGCCAAGCCGGCCGGCAAACTGCTGAAGTCGGCCCATCTCGTGGAACGGGAATTTCGCGTCATGTCGGCGCTGCGGGATACGGCTGTGCCGGTTCCGGCAATGTATGCCCTGGCCGAGGACGACGTATCGCCGATCGGGCGCGCGTTTTTCGTGATGGAGTTCGTCGATGGCCGGATATTCTGGGATCCGGCATTGCCGGAACTGGACAAGCCCCTGAGAGGTGACATCCATGACGCCATGAACGCGACATTGGCGGCGCTGCACGGTGTCGACCCTGCCGCGGTCGGGCTTGGCGATTTCGGCAAGCCCGGAAACTATTTTCGTCGCCAGACGGATCGGTGGAGCCGGCAGTATCTTGCCGCGGCGAAACAGCCGCGCTCCGATCTGCTGAGGGTCATGGAGTGGCTCTCGAACAACATGCCCGCCGACGACGGCCAGGTTGCGCTGGTCCATGGCGACTTTCGCCTGGACAACATGATCTTCCATCCGCAGAAGC
>JALSJL010000422.1 GCA_026989405.1 Marinosulfonomonas sp.
GAAACAGCCCGTAAGCCTCGGACCAGCCCTTGGTAACGGTGACAATACGCGGTGCCAGCCCCTCCCATATCTCGCCGGACCGCTCACCATAGGCCGCCTTGACCCAAAGCAGCAGGCCCAGGCCCGGCGTCGAAGAGCGTGGGTCCTGGATGATGATCGTGAGGTCCGAGGCGATGAGTTCGCGGAAATTTCTCGGCACCTCCGTGACCACGCCACGATCATACACGAACGCGAAATAGCCCCAATCAAACGGCACGAACAGATCGTCATTCCACTCGACCGGCGCGCTGAAGTCGCTGGTGTCGAGCCCATGGGGGGCAAACAGCCCGGTTGCGCGCGCCGCCCCGATCTGACCGGCATCGAGCCCCAGCACCACATCAGCGCGTGTGCGTGCGCCTTCGAGGCGCAGACGCGACAGCAATTCAGCACCATCACCGGCGCCGACAAACTGCAAGTCGCAGCCACAGCTCTCCTCAAACGCCGCCTCGACCGCCGGGCCGGGGCCCCAGTCGGAAACGAAACTGTCATAGGTATATACGGTCAATACCGGGGTTTCGGCCTGCGCCGCCCCTGCCATCAATATTGCCGCGACGAATGTGAGACTTTTCATGTCATCCTCCAATACGCCGGACGGTGTTCGGGTGAGGATGTCACCTTCCCTCCGCCGGTGCTAACCGGTTCAGGTTCAACGGGTCCGCCTTATTGCGTCTCAGCTGTTTCCAGCACCCCGAGGTAGGCCCTGTTTAGCCGCCCACTCTTGCCCCGACAAGGCGAAAGCCCTAATCAGGCGGCAAAGGGAGCATGCGCATGTCGTTCAACACATTCGGCCACCTGTTTCGCGTCACCACCTGGGGCGAAAGCCACGGCCCGGCCATTGGTGCCACGGTGGATGGCTGCCCGCCGGGCGTGGAGCTTGAGGCCGAAATGCTCCAGCATTGGCTGGACCGGCGCAAGCCCGGCCAGTCGAAATACACCACCCAGAGGCGCGAGGCCGACGCGGTGCGCATCCTGTCGGGCGTATATGACGGCCACACCACCGGCACGCCGATTCAGCTGATGATCGAAAACACCGACCAGCGCAGCAAGGATTACGGCGACATCGCCGAAAAATTCCGCCCCGGCCATGCCGATATCACCTATTGGCAAAAATACGGCATCCGCGACCCGCGCGGCGGTGGGCGCTCCTCGGCGCGCGAAACCGCCAGCCGGGTGGCAGCGGGCGGGGTGGCGCGCGAGGTGCTCAAGGCGCTGGCGCCCGAGCTGCGCATCACCGGCTATATGGTGGCGATGGGCACGCTTGCCATCGACCGCAGCGCCATGGACATGGACGAGATCGAGCGCAACCCCTTCTGGGTGCCCGACGCCGGCGCCGCCGCCGAATGGGCCAACTATCTGGACAAACTGCGCAAAGAGGGCAACTCGGTCGGCGCGATTTGCGAGGTGGTTATTTCCGGCGCCCCGGCCGGCCTCGGCGCGCCGGTCTATGCCAAGCTCGACACCGAACTGGCCGCCGCGATGATGTCGATCAACGCGGTCAAAGGCGTCGAAATT
>JALSJL010000423.1 GCA_026989405.1 Marinosulfonomonas sp.
CATGAGGCCTCCGCACTCGGCGTAGGACGGCAGGCCCTTGGCAATGGCATCGCGAATTGAACTGAGCATGCCAGTGTTGGCCGCCAGTCTGTCCATCGCCATCTCGGGAAAACCGCCACCGATGAAAAGACCATCGATGTCGGGCAGATGACTGTCATGAATGCTGTCAAACGGGACAAGTTGCGCACCGAGGCGATCAAATTCTTCAAGATCATCAGGGTAGTAAAACCCGAATGCCTCGTCGCGGGCGATGCCGATACGCAATGGCACCGGATCGCGAAGTGTTGGTGCAGGGGCCGGTGCAGGGGCCGCGAGCTTTGACGCACCGGCCGCAATCGCGAGAAGGCGGTCAAGGTCGACCGATTCAGCCACAATTCGGGCGAAGCCGGCGATCATGTTGTCGAGCTGTCCGGTTTCGACCGGCGTGGTCAGCCCAAGATGGCGCTCTCCGATATCCAGCGCCTTGTCTCGCCGGACGGCGCCAAGAACCGGGATATCGGTGTAGGCGTCGACCGCCGCGCGCAGTTTGCTTTCATGACGCGGGCCTCCAACCTTGTTGAGAATGACACCTGCAATGTCGATGCCCGTATCAAACCCAAGGTAGCCCAACAACAAGGGGGCAATGCCACGGGTCAGCCCATTGGTGTCGATGACCAGGACCACCGGCGTCTTCAGAAGTTTCGCCAGTTCCGCATTGGAGTCACTGCCGTGCAGGTCCACACCGTCAAACAGACCCTTGTTCGTCTCGATCAGCGCCACATCCGCGTTTTGCGAGCGCGAGGAAAACAGGCCGGTGATCTCCGCTGGCGTCATGGTGTTGAAATCAAGGTTGTAGCAGGGGCGCCCGCTGGCTGCTGAAAGCCACATCGGGTCAATGTAGTCGGGGCCTTTCTTGAAAACCTGAACGGCTTTCCCACGCTCGTGCAAGGCTGCGGCAAGCCCGGTTGAAATCACTGTCTTTCCGGATGATTTATGTGCCGCTGCGATCAGAAATCGATCCACGAGCCTATCCTTGCCGGGCCGGCCGGGGCATCAGGGCCGGGGGGCGTTCACGACTTGCGTCCCCATCGTGCGGCGGGACGGCGTGTGCTTCTTTCATTGGTGGCTCCTGTGCGGGGTTGCGCTCAGGCAGCTTCGCCCGGTTTGGCGTGCGGATCAATGGTCTCGTCGGAAAGGTCTTGCGGCAGGATGCGCAATGCCACGACGCCAAGACCTGTAATGGCCATGGCCACCGCAATTCCGCCAAGCCCGAGCGCAAACTCTGCAAGAGTTGGCTTGTAGCTGGCGATCTGGCCATCAAGGAAACTGCTGGAGGCCTCATATCCCGGAAAGATCTCCAGCGGGAAGGCCTGCCCGCCGATGACGATGACATAGAGTTGGGCAAACCCGCCAAGGATCACCAGAACCGACGCCAGCAGCGTTGTGCCCGGTTTGCGTCCGACGCTGGGGTGAAACACCAACGCAATCGGAAGGGCGCCGCCGACAACAACTTGCCCGATCCAGAACAGCGTGGTGAAGATACCGCCATCGCGCAGGAAGAACCGCTCAATGTCGCCGTGCTCAGCCGCATAAAGGGCCGTCAGGTGTTGCACAGCCGTAAAATACAGGACCAGAGCTGCGAAGATACCCAACAAACGGCCCAGCCGGTTCATCAGCCCGGCGCCGACCGGGCGGCCCGCGATGCGGAACAAGGCATTGAGAACCAGGATGAAAACAGCCAGACCGAAGGAAAACGACATGGCAACAAACAAGGGGGCCATGATCGCGGCGTCATAGCCGGGGCGGGCGACAAGCCAGCCAAAAATCGACCCGGTCCCGGTTGTCAGCGCGAGGCGCCACAAAAAGGCCGCGGTGCCGACGCCCGTGATGACCTTGTTGGGCATTCCGCGCGCCATCTGGACAAACAGATAGGTGCCGACGATCGCGAAAAAACCAGTATACAGGTAGATGTTCCAAGCGAAAATCGATCGGAAATTATACTCGGTCATTGCGACAATCAGCCGGTCAGGCCGGCCAAGGTCAAGCACGAGAACCGCGAGGCCACCCGCCAGAAGCGCGACGGCCAGAAGCCCGGACAGCCGTGCCATCGGTTTATAGACCGTCTTGCCGAACACGGACGCAATCGAGGCCACATTCAGCGCGCCCGACGCCGCGACAATAAGGAAGATCGCAAAGACATGCGGCAGCCCCCAGACAATCTGGTTGTTCATGCCGGTGACGATATGGCCATTATGTTCGATATACAGAACCGACCAGGCCGCGCCGGCGATGAAAGCGCCCACCAACAGCGCAAGCATCCAGACTTGCGGTGTCAGTTTGAGTTCCTGGTAAACAGTCCGTGCCATGTCCCGTCCCACCCGTGTCAGATATTGCTGTAGTGCACGCCGGGATTGACCCGAAGGTCCTCGCGAAGCGTGATTGAGGGGTATTCGGCCAACCGCCTGGATATTTCGCTCTCGGGATCGTTCAGATCGCCGAACAGCATCGCGCCGTTGCCAGTCTTTCCACAGGCCTCGACGCAGGCAGGCGTGCCGCCCTCATCGATGCGGTGAACACAAAGCGTGCAGCTTTCGACGGTGCCCTTGCCCCGCGGAGAATAGGATTTCTGATCTTCCAGTTCTTCATGAACGAAAGAGCGGGCCTTGAACGGGCAGGCCATCATGCAATAACGGCAGCCAATGCAGGTGTGCTTGTCGACCAGGACAATCCCGTCAGGCCGGATGAACGAAGCGCCGGTCGGGCAGACGTCAACGCATGGCGGGTTTTCGCAGTGCTGGCACATGACCGGCAACGAGACTTCGCGGCCCGTATCCTTGTCTTTCAGGTCGACTTTCCGGATCCACTGGGGGTCGGTTTCCGGGTTGCCCGTGTCCTCCCAGCCGTGTTCGTCCGAACAGGCCGTGACACAGGCCGTGCAGTCCTTGGCGCATTTGTTCACATCGATCAGCAAGCCCCAGCGCTTGCCCGGATCCGCCAGCGCCTTGGCTTCGCCGCCAAAGGCCATGAGGGTCACACCCGGCGCGAGCGCCACCGTGGCCACCGCAGCACCAGAGCGCAAGAACTCTCGCCGGTTGATCTCGGTGATGTCCTTGGCAGGGGTTTTCAGGGCAGGGAGCTTCATTCGGTCATCCCTTCGAGATAGTCCGCCAATTCGCGGCTGTCTGGATACTTTTGCAGCAGGATGCGGATACTGTCCTCATCCGGTTTCGAGTTATGACACTGAAAACAATCGATCTTCACTGCCGCGAACTGGTGGCAAACAGCGCAGAAATGACCTTCTTCCTTCACCGAGACCGGCAGGGCGTCCGGGCCCTTGACAGCATGGCAGGTCACACAGTCTTTCAGCGAGTTCTCAATCGCCCGATCGCCCAGCCGCATCGTCAGGTCACGGTCGTGCTTGAGCAGTTTCATGTGGTTGGCCCGCATGAATTCGTTGCCCTCAGGGTGCGCCGGCCCAACGGCCTTGGGCACATCGGGTATCAGGTGCTCGCCCGCATGAACTGTGCTGGCGAGCACGCCGAATAACAGCAGGATGCCTGCAAAAAGCCGCATCATTCCTATTCCCCAAGTCCCATCTTGATGTAACCTGTCGGGCAGACATCGGCGCAGATGTGGCACCCGATGCAACGCGTATAGTCGGTGTAGACGTAACGGCCGACAGTGCGTTCAGACTTGGGCACGCGGTGAACAGCGTCTTGCGGGCAGTAGATCACGCAGTTGTCGCATTCAAAGCACATGCCACAGGACATGCAGCGTTCGCCTTCCTTTTGCGCCTGTTCTTCCGAAAAGCCGATGATCCGCTCTTCGAAGTTGCCGATCACGGCATCGCCCTCGATGTGCTTTTCCGCACGGATTTCACGGGGAACGAACTCAAAATGGGCCTTGAACAGTTCTTCGTGGGGGATGATCTGCCCGTCCGACCTGTCTTCAAAGTTGTGAATGGCGAAGTCTGAATCATCGGTGCCGCGCACCTGTTCGTGGACGTAGGCCTGCGGATCCTTGCCCCGGCGGTGCAGCTCTTCCAGAAGATTGAAGTGATGCACGTCGACCTTGGGGCGTTTCTCGATCGCACCATCGTCGAAGTAGTCGTTGATCGCTTCGGCGGCAATGCGGCCGTGACCGATTGCTGTGGTCAGAAGATGCGGGCGGATGATGTCGCCGCCGGCAAAATGCTTGGCCTTGCCTTTGACGGCGTAGGCCTTCTCGATATCGATAAAGCCGCGCCCGTTGTCCAGGTCTTCAAGCCCCTGCAGATCACCGAACTGTCCGATGGCCGAGATGATGATGTCACACTCGATCTCGAACTCGGTGCCTTCAATCGGCTCGGGTGCATTACCCTTCATCTCGCATTTGCACATCTTGAGGGCGCGGGCCTTGCCGTTGTCGTCAAGCAGCACCTCCAGCGGCATCACACCGCCAATGATCTCGACGCCTTCGCGCTTGGCATCTTCGCGCTCGTGTTCTGCGGCCGTCATTTCTTCGACCGGGAAAAGCGAGGTCAGCGTGGCCTCGATACCTTCGCGCGTCAGCGCGCCGGCCGCGTCCGAAGCCGTGAAATCGATCACCGAGCCGGACGCATGGGCCGCCGGCTTCACATCGGTGATATGCCCCAGGCGTCGCGCAACCGAGGCCACGTCGATCGAGGTATCGCCGCCGCCGACCACGACGACCTTTTTGGCCGTTCCGAACACCCAACCCTTGTTGAAAGCATCAAGGAATTCAATGCCTTCGATGCAGTTTTCGGCCTCTTCCCAGCCTTTGACCGGAAGCGGACGACCCTTTTGTGCACCCAGTGCCCAGAAGATCGCATCAAAACTCTCTTCGATCTTTTCCAGGGACACATCCACACCGACCCGGGTGTTCAGATGAACGTCCACGCCCATGTCGATGATGCGCCCGATTTCCTTGTCGAGCATCTCGCGTGGGGTCCGGTAGCCGGGGATGCCATAGCGCATCATGCCGCCAAGTTCTTCGTTTGCTTCGAACAACGTGACCGAATGCCCGTCGCGCCGCAGGAAAAAGGCCGCCGCCAGGCCGGCAGGGCCGCCGCCGATCACGGCGACCTTCTGGCCGGTGTCAGCCGCCGCTTCCGGCATGCGGACGTCATTTTGATTGGCCCAGTCGCCAACATACTGCTCAACCCCGTTGATGCCGACATAGTCGTCGACGGCATTGCGGTTGCAACCGGCTTCGCACGGTGCCGGGCACACCCGGCCCATGGTCGCGGGGAAGGGGTTGGCGTCAATCATGCGTTGAAACGCGTATTCCTGCCAGGCCATGCCTTCGACCGGCGGCTTGTCCATGCCGCGTGCAATTGCCAGCCAGCCGCGAATTTCGTGACCCGAGGGGCAGGAACCCTGGCAGGGCGGAGTCTTGTGGACATATGTCGGGCACTTGTAGGACGTATCTTGCTGAAAGATCTTTTCCTCGAGTTCCCAGTCGTTGGGCATTTCACCTTCTTCAAAGCGCCTGAATGTCAGGTTTTGGTCGCTCATGTGCTTTCCTCCGCTACGGGCTCATCAGCCTCGTCTGTTTCTTGCCCGTCCAGGATGACGGCATTGGCTACCAGTTGGTGAACCGACATGATGCTGTCCATGTCGTAGCCGTATTTTGGCATCACCTTGGAAAACTGGGTTTTGCAAATGGCGCAGATTGCCGCCATATGCGTGACGCCGTGTTCCTCTGTAACCTGCTGCAGGGCTGTCATTCGCGGCTTGGCACCCTTGACGCGCAGGTCCAGAAGGTCGTCGGTCAAAAGCCCGCCACCGCCGCCACAACAGAACGTGTTTTCCCGGATCGTATCGGGATCCATGTCGTAGTAGTTGTTGCAAACGGCCTTCAGAACGGCCCGAGGCACCTCGAATTGCCCGCCTTCTTCGCGCCCCATGGAAGAGCCGCGCGCGACGTTGCAACTGTCATGGAAGGTCATGACATATTCATCGTTTTTCGACTTGTCGATCTTCAGCCGGCCGCTCTCGATCTCATCCAGTGTAAATTCAAGGATATGCTGCGGAATCGGGTAGTTCTGATCCAGAAAATCAAACGGCCCGGCCAGGGTGTTCAGGAAAGAGTAGGCCACGCGCCAGGCATGGCCGCATTCGCCAAAGACGATCCGTTTGACGCCCAGATCCTTGGCCGCCTGACGGATGCGCCAGGAGACTTCGCGCATGTTTTCGTAGGAGCCGATGAACATGCCGAAATTCGCCGCTTCCGAGGCATAAGAGCTCAACGTCCAGCTGACGCCCGCCGAATGGAACACCTTGGCGTATCCAAGAAGCCCGTCGATATGTGGTTCGGCAAAGAAGTCGGCCGAAGGCGTGATCAGCAGGATGTCGGCGCCCTTCACATCAAGCGGTATTTTTACCGGGATGCCGGTTTCATCTTCCAGGTCTTCTTCCAGATCATCCAGCGTGGCGCGCAAGGCCTTTGGGTTGAGGCCGAGGTTGTTGCCTGTCTTTTTCAGCTTGGCGATGATCTCGTTACAGTATTTCTGGCCGACGCCCACACTGTCGAGAATTTCGCGCGCCGCCATCGAGATTTCAGCCGTGTCGATGCCATAGGGGCAGGAAACAGCACATCGGCGGCACTGAGAACACTGGTGGTAGTAGGTATACCATTCATCCAGCACTTCCTTTGTCAGGTCGCGCGCACCCACAAGTTTCGGAAAATATTTTCCGGCGAAAGTGTAGTAACGCCGGTAGACACTGCGCAAAAGGTCCTGGCGGGCAACTGGCATGTTCTTGGGGTCGCCCGTGCCCAGGAAATAGTGGCATTTGTCGGTGCAGGCACCGCATTTCACGCAGGTATCCAGGTAGACCCGGAAGGCGCGGTTCTTTTCGGCCAGTTCGCCCATTTTGGCGATGGCAACCTCTTTCCAATTGTCCAGCAGCTCGCCGGGGAAACCCAATGGTTCATTGTGCTCGGGGGCGGCTTCAAAGGTGTGGATGTCGGCCGAAGCGCCACAAGCCAGCTTGGGAATTTCCAGCGGGTCCTTGCCGATTTTCGGCGTGCCATCATCGTTCTTGTCAAGCGGTGCCATGGATCAGTTTTCTCCACTTGCAGGAATGGTTTCGGGCAGCGGGGGCAACTGGTCTGCCCAGGCCGTCTTGTGGCGGAATTCACGGGCGTTATCGACCTGTGTGCGGCTCGGGGCAAAGAACAGACCCGGCGCATGCATCAGCTTGGAAATCGGGAAGATGATCATCAGAATTGCAACCGAACCCAGATGGACCAGGAGCGGCAGCGTTGTCGGCAATTCGAGAATTTGAAACCGCATCAGCCCAAGCATGTAGGCCTTGACCATGATGATGTCGGTCGGGGTGACGAATTTCATCATCAGCCCGGAAAACGCGATGAGGATCAGCAGGGCCAGCATCAGGTAGTCGGACGGGCTGGAAATGTAGCGGATACGCTCCTGAAAGACTCGCCGGGCAAACAGGCCCAGCAGGCCGGCCATCATTGCAAACCCGGCATAGACGCCGATGGGCTGGATCAGATCGACCCACCACCAGACCGGCTGCGTAAAGTAACGCAGGTGGCGCAGCAGGACAAGCAGCATGCCCCAGTGGAACAGGAAACCAAAAACCCAGATCCACTTGTTCGATTTGAACAGACTCTGGAAAAACAAGACTTCACGGGCCATTCGCAGGACCACCCCGGTACGTGTCCGGGGGGCCGGCGATACCGGAATCTTCAGCGGAGCAGGCGTGCGCGCATATTTCAGCACCTTCGTCGCAACCCCGACGACCAACAGGATCGTCGCGGCATATAACAGCACTGCATAAAGCGTTGACAACACTTGAACGCCTCCCGAGAAGTGGCGCCCCTGGTTTTATTATTGTTATCAGGGGCTTAGGTTTTTCAAACTTATACGCAGCCAGTTGGCTTCGGCAGTCCGGCAATCTTGCAGGCCTGCTTGGCCGGGCCGTAGGGGAACAACTCATACATGTATTTGTTGTTGCCGATTTCCGGGCCCATCTGCTTCTTGATCGCCTTGATCAGAACGCGGACAGCCGGGGCGATCTGATATTCCTCGTAGTATTCACGCAGGAAGTTCACAACGGCCCAATGCTCTTCGTTCATGTCGATATCTTCGACTTCGGCGATCACCTTGGCCAGGTCCTCGCTCCATTCGTTGAGGTTGGTGATGTAGCCTTCCTCATCAGCTTCAACGGTCTGGCCGTTCACTTCATATGATGACATTGTCTTTCCTTCCGGTTTCCAGGTTCGTTCCGTTTTTCATCAACGCGCTACAGCCAAGCCACAGCGCGATCATGCTTGGCCGCAAGGTCGACGAACCCGGCGTAGTCCACCGCGTTGACGCCATCCAGTATGCGACCGGCATCCAGCCCACGGGCCGCCAAGTCGGGCCCGAGCACGTATATTGAGACCTCACCGGCGCGTGCCGCGAGGGCATCTGCAACAGCTGTTCCGGCAGGTGCGCCGTAAACGCCATCTTCGATCATCAAGACCGCATCGCCGGCTTTGGCATGCGCAATGCAGCTCAGCAGGCTCTGGTTTGTAAACGGGGATTTGTTGACTGTGTGCAATGTTGACATGATTTCCCCTCAGAAGCTCAGCACGACGTCTTGATCCGCAATCAGGTCGGCCATTTCGGCGCGGCTCACGATGTGGATCGAGGGCTTTTCGGCCCAATCGTCATCTTCGTCTTCATACATGATTTCCTGAAGATCATCGGCGCTCAGGCCGCGTTCATCCAGGCTTTCCTTTTCCACATACAGCTTGGTGACCTCATAGTCGCCAAGCGCGCGGAACGTGGGTGAGAAATTCTTGACACCGATTTCCTTGGTGTCCTGACCCTTGGTCAGTTGAAAGACGCCATCGTCAAGAAAAGCGAGGCTGACATCCTGGTCAAATGCCGCACCGATCAGAACGACTTCCAGTGCTTCCAGCGCATAAATCGTGCCATAGGGGGCCTTGCGGTTCAGATAAAGGAACTTTTTCACGTCTTCGGACATTGTTGCTCCCCCTCTAGTCGCCAAAGGTCATCAGACGGTCGGTCTGAATGCCCATTTCGATCAATTGGCCAAGGCCCGAGATGCGGAAACCGTCGGCAATATTGTTGGCGTCCTTGCCCTGACGTGATGCTTCGTTCTCGTCCAGCATGCCGCGGCGCTGGGCGGCGGCGATGCAGATCACCAGATCAATCTCATGCTCCTTGGCAAGAGCGGTCCATTGTTCCTGGATGTTGCGTTCGTCCTGCGGGGGCACGCTCAGGCGCGTGCCCACGTTGACCCCGTCATGGTAAAAGAACACCCGCGGCACTTCGTGGCCTGCTTCGAGCGCGGAGACGACAAAATGATATGCCGTATCCGACGCCTGATGCGTGTAGGGGCCTTCGCTGACGACTACTCCGAATTTCACGACATTCGCCCTCTCAGAAGTGGATGTGCGCTGACATGTTCATGGTCTTGCGCGCACCGGTCCAGGTGTCGAGGTGATGCTTGGTAAAGGCAAGCCCGGTCAGTTCGAAGAACTTGGTCCAGCCGATGCGGTCGATCCACTCGCCCATGCGCTCCCAATGCTTGGCATTGTCCTTGTAGGCATAGACGATTTTCTTCACGACTTCCGCAACTTCCGGCCAATGCGGCGGGTTGTTGGGCAGGTTGGCCACCGCCAGTTTGTGGAACGTCGGCTTGGAGCGTGCATTCGAGTGCTTGCCGCCAACCCAGATCGCGATCTTGGTGCTTTCCTCGCCGTTGATCTGCATCGGCGGACAGGGCGGGTAGCAGGCGCCGC
This sequence comes from Marinosulfonomonas sp., assembly GCA_026989405.1. Taxonomy (GTDB): domain Bacteria; phylum Pseudomonadota; class Alphaproteobacteria; order Rhodobacterales; family Rhodobacteraceae; genus JAJRUE01. Next base: position 9,760 of record JALSJL010000423.1, read on the forward strand.
AGCAGACGCATTTCTTTTCGTCCACTTCCAGCGTCGGCTTGCCGTCCACCATGGCCGGGCGAATGGCGGCAACGGGGCAGCGGGCCACAACGGCCGGGCGCTCGCAGACGTTGGCCACGAGATCGTGGTTGATCTTCGGCGGCTTGGTGTATTGCACGTTGATCGCGATGTCGCCCTGGCCACCGCAGTTGATCTGGCAGCACGAGGTGGTGATGCGCAGACGGTTGGGCATTTCCTCGTGGGTGAACTCGTGATGCAGCATGTCCATCATCGACTTCACCACGCCGGAGGCGTCGGTGCCCGGGATGTCGCAGTGCAGCCAGCCCTGGGTGTGGCTGATCATCGAGATCGAGGCGCCGGTGCCGCCGACAGGGAAGCCGGCCTCTTCGAGCGCCTTGATCAGCGGCTCGACCTTGGATTCTTCGCTGACCATGTATTCGATGTTCGAACGCGTGGTGAAGCGCACGTGGCCTTCGGCGTATTCATCGCCGATGTCGCACAGCTTGCGGATGGTGTAGACATCCATCTGGCGCTGGGTGCCGGCGCGAACCGTCCAGATTTCGTCACCGGTCTTGGACACATGGTGCAGGACGCCGACGCGCGGACGCTCGTGCCAATCCCATTTTCCCATGTTCTTTTTCAGAACCGGGTGCATGTACTGGATATGATCCGGAACACCGATCTCATCGGGGGTTCTTGGCTTCGCAGCGGCTTCGCTCATCGTAAATTCTCCCTACTCGGCACCACAAAGGTGGTGACAATTGTCCTGGTCGATGTGCGGGCGCGAACGCCCGCAACTATTTGACAAATATGCCGTTCAATCGCCTGCGACGGTCATTCCGGCATCAAGCGCCTTGCGCTCGAACCATTTTGCGGCCTCGTCGTCGAAGTCATCGGTGCGCACATAGCTGGATGTCCGCGGATGGTTGACCATGTTCGGATCCGGCTCGACGCCAACGGCTTCCAGGAAGGCCGGCAGGCCGATCCGGTCGATGGTTTCACCGATCCGCTCGTGCTCCAGCGCGTTGTCGGCAAAGAACTCGATGCAGGTCTCGGCAAACTCTTCGAGCTTTTCGTAGTCCTCATCGGTGTCCAGCTTCATGAACGGAACGATCATTGTTCCCATCAGGTCA
>JALSJL010000424.1 GCA_026989405.1 Marinosulfonomonas sp.
TTCTGGCGCCGGCGGGCCGAGAACATTGTGCGCAGCCTTTATCACTCTCACGGACCCGAAGGGCGCATGGCGCGCAACTGGCCGACCGGGGCGATGGTGGTCTGGATCGCGGTCCTGTTGGCGGCGACGCTGATCTTGAATTTCCTTTAAGGAAACCGGCGCGGGCGCGATGCCTGCGGCAGAGTTATTTTCAGGCCAGGATGCAGCCGGGCTGCTCGGCTCTGTCAGGCAAGAAGCCCCCACAGGGTTCCGGCGATCAGCGCGCCGACAAAAGCAAAGCCGATATAGGCTGCGAAAACGCGAGGTTTCACAAGCGCCCAGACGGCAAGCGCTGCTGGAATTGAACTGACGCCGCCGGAAATGACAAATGACATCGCGGCGCCCTGGCTCATGTCCTGCGCCGTCAAGCCCGCCAGAAGCGGCACCCCCATCGCCAATAGCGCGGCGATGAACGGTGCGGTGCGCCCGATGGCTGACAGGGTAAAGCCCAGTGCCGGCAGGAACTGCCCGGGAGCCAGCAGGATGATAGCCCCATAGATGCCGGCAATCACCAGCACAGGCTTGTCGGAACTTTTCCACAGCCCGGCCAGGTTGCGTGGCGGATCGGCCATCTCAGCCATTTTCAGATTGTTCCAGGCCGCCTGCATCGGCGCAGCATTCATCAAGCAGGTATTTCGAAAGTGCGTTGACGCGTTGGTAGTCTACGGCACAAATGATCGAGCGTCCCTGCCTTGCCTGCCTTACCAACCCCGCGTGAGCCAGGGTTTTCACATGGTGGGTCAGCGTAGACCCGGCAATGCCGCAAGATTTGCCCAATGCACCCATGCTCAGACCAGGGTCACCGGCACGCACCAGCGCGCGCAACACGCCAAGGCGCTGTTCAGATCCGAGAGCGGCAAACGCAACCGCCGCATCGGCAAGGGTTGGATCATTGCCTTCAAGTATTTCCATTATTCTGGAATGATCGAAATAATAATGTCCCGCCAACCACCCCTTGCGTCCCCGAGGGTCGAAGGTCAGAAAGCGTCATGGTCAATTCCCGATCTCTGATCCGCGAAATCCGCGCATGCCGCCTGTGCGCGCCCGAGTTTGCGGCTACGGCAACAGGGCACGAGCCGCGGCCGGTCGTCTGGGTCAGGCCCGGTGCGCGTATGCTGATTGCCGGGCAAGCACCCGGAGCACGGGTGCATGAAAGCGGCAAGCCGTTTACCGACCCCTCGGGGGACAGGCTGCGCACCTGGCTGGGCCTCGGCACCGAGCAGTTTTACGATCGCGATCGGATCGCCATCGTCCCGATGGCGTTTTGTTTTCCCGGCTACGACAATCGAGGGTCTGACCTGCCACCGCCACGGCGGTGCGCCGAGCTGTGGCATGAGCGATTGTTGGCCGAACTGAGCGACGTGCGGCTGACGGTTCTTGTCGGCGGACATGCTCAGCGGTGGCATCTGGGCACGCGCCTGGGTGTCACGCAAACCGTGCGGGCATGGCGTGATTACGCGCCAAAGGTGTTTCCGCTGCCCCATCCGTCATGGCGCAATACCAACTGGCTGAAAAAGAACCCGTGGTTCGAAAACGAGCTGCAACCGGTTTTGCGTGCCCGGGTAAAGGAGGTGCTGGATGGATGACGACACTCTGCTTGATCGCGCGCACGCCCGGATGCAGGCGGATGAGGAAGACATCCATGCCCGGATGCGGTATTTTGATCGGCTGTCCGAAGCAGAGTTGTTTCTGCTATTGGAGGAAAAAGCGGGCGCCGATGCGGTCAGGCCGCGAATTTTGACTGTAGAAGGTGCAGATTTCGCACTGGCCTTTGATCGTGAAGAGAGGCTGGCGGACTTCGCCGGTGAAGCGCCCTATGCCGCGGTTTCCGGTCGGGCGCTGGCCGGAATGCTGGCGGCTGAGGGGCTCGGGCTTGGACTCAATCTCGATGTTGCGCCGTCGTCGCTCTTGTTGGAGCCGGCCGCAATGGATTGGCTGGCCCAGACGCTGGCCAACGCGCCGGTGGAGGGGCGGGCCTTGCCATGTGAACTGGCGCCGCCGGAAGGTGTTGCGCAAGACCTCATTGAGGCGCTTGGTGGAAAATTGGCACTTGCCGGTGGGCTTGCCGAATTCGCGTGGCTTGTCCATGCGCGTTACGATCAAAGCGAGGCCGCACCGTTGCTTGCGGTGGTTGGCGCTCTGCCACGGGCACGGGACGCGCTAGTGCAAATTGTGAATGAAGCCCTGATGTTTGCCGGTGTGGAGGGACAACATCTGGATGTTGCATTCTTCGAGGACGATGCACCGATCTGTGCGCGCCTCGAGCGCGTCGGACTTGGGTTTGACCTGCGGGACCGGCAGGCAAGTTCCCGCCCCGGCGCGTTTCCGGGTATGGATCCAGGTCGACCGCCGCGCCTGAAATGAGCCGCCTTGCGGCGGCGCGCCTTTCCGTTTTGCGCCGCGCCAGAGCGCGTCGCGATGCCTCCGGCGGGGATACTTGGACAAAGAAGACCCATGAATGGCTTCTTTTTCGCCAAAATATCCTCGGGGGTGAATGTCCGCCGCCGGCGGGCAGAGGGGGCGGAAAGCCCCCTTGGTTTGCAGGGGTCAGTATCCTGCGCCGCGGTCGACCAGGTGCAGCAATTCCTCACCTGTTTCGCCCCGGCGAATGTTCTGGGCAATGACACGCGCGGCGGAGTCCGGTCGGGTGTCGGAGGCCACATGCGGCGTGATTGTCACTTTCGGATGGAGCCAGAAGGGGTGGTCGGGCGGCAACGGTTCCTCGCGAAACGCATCAAGCGTCGCATGGGCGATCTGCCCGCCATCAAGTGCTGCGATCAGAGCGTCGTCGTCGATCAATGTCCCGCGCCCGGGATTGATGACAAAGGCGCCTGGTTGCAACTGCCCGAGGGTCTGCGTGTTCATGGTGTTTTCGGTTTCCGGGGTGGCCGGCAAGAGCAGGACGATGATGTCTGCCCCGGCCAGGGCGCCGTGGAGCCCGTTCGGTCCGTGGTGGCAGGCGATGCCCTCCAGAGACTTCTTCCGCCGGCTCCAGCCCGAGACGCGGAAATTCAATCCGACCAGGGTTTGCGCACAGGCCGCCCCCAGCTCTCCGAGGCCGAGGATGGCCACATGTCGGTCGCGGGCCAGAGGCGGTATCCGCTTTTTCCAACGGTGCGCCGGGTTGACGATATGAGCGTCCATTCCAAGGTGATGGCGCAGCACATGGCCGGTGACATACTCCACCATCCCCTCGCGCAGCCCGTCGTCCACCATGCGCGCAAGCGGGATGGTCAGTGTCGGGTTCGAAACGATTTTTTCGACTCCGGCCCAAAGGCTGAGCACGGCTTTGGCGCGTTTGAACGGTGCAAAGTCAACCAGGTCGCTGTCAGGCGTATAGACAACATAATCAACGGTTTCCGGCGCGTGATCAGGGCGCAGGCTGGCATCGACCCCGATATCCTGCAGGGCCCGGGCGATTGCCGGGCGATACCTTTCAGCGGTCGCCGTCGCCGTCGCCAAAAGCACGTTCAGCGTCATTTTCGCCCTCGCGGTCGATGCACATGCGCGCTTTGAACCAGCCCGAAAGCGCCCAGCAGAACGAGCATTGCCGAGCCGCCCCAACTGACCAGCGGCAACGGCACGCCCACCACCGGCATGAGCCCCATGACCATCGACATGTTGACGGCAAAAAACAGGAAGAAGGTGGCAGCCACGCCCAGGGTCAACAAGGCGCCGAACCGGTCCGGATTTTTCAGCGCGGATACCACGCAAAAGAACACGATCAGCGCATATAATCCCAGCAGGGAAATCGCGCCGATAAACCCGAACTCTTCCGCCAGTATCGTCAGGATGAAGTCCGTCTGTTTTTCGGGCACGAAATTCAGCCGGCTTTGTGTGCCTTGCAAGAATCCCCTCCCGGACCAGCCACCCGAGCCCAGTGCGATCTTGGCCTGCGTGATGTTATATCCGGCCCCCAACGGGTCGCTTGCGGGATCAAGGAACACATCTATTCGCTTGTATTGATAATCTTTCAGCAACTGCCATTCGGTTCCGCGGGTATAGAATACCGCCGCCACCGTCGCGACCCCCAGGGCAATCACGACCGCGAAATATAACCAGTGGACCCCGGCCACAAACATCATGATGCCGCCACCGACCACCAGCAAAATGGCTGTTCCAAGGTCGGGCTGGGTGATGACCAGTGCTGTCGGCAACAAGATCAGGGCCACGGGCAAGGCAACCCACTGCGGGCGGGACGTCTTGTCGAGGTCAAGCCAATCGTAATATGCGGCAAGCGCCATGACCAAGGTGATCTTTGCCACTTCAGATGGCTGCAGGCGCATGAATCCGAGGTCGATCCAGCGCTGTGCGCCCATGCCGCTGACCCCGACAAACTTGACCAGGAAAAGCAGAAAGACCGAGCCGCCATAGGCCAGGCCCGCGACATTGCGCCAGAACCATATCGGGATCATCGCAACCGTGAACATGAGGACCATCCCCAGGGCGAAGCGCTTGATTTGCGGTTCGACCCACGGCACCATGGCGCCGCCGGCCACCGAATAGAGCACGAGAAATCCGACGCAGGCAACGGTGATCAGCAACAAGACCAGAGGCCAGTTGAGAAAAAGAACTTTCCGGAAACCGCTCGGGATCGTTCTCAGGCTGTATTCAAGATAGCTCATGTCTTGACCGGCTGGCCCTGGCCAGGTTTCGGGGTGCGCAATTCCAGGCTCTGCTGGAGTTCTTCGATCTGGCGGCGTTGCGCAGCCGGGTAGGCGGTAAGCGGGGGCAGCCCGCCGTAAAGCGCCTGAAGCACGATGTCGCGCGCAATCGGTGCCGCGGCAGTAGAGCCGCCGCCGCCATGTTCAACAACCACGGAAACGGCAACTTGCGGGGCGTCCATGGGGGCAAAAGCCACAAAAAGCGCATGGTCGCGCCGCTCCCAGGGCAGGTCACGGTTCTTGGTGACGCCGGCCTGACGTTCGGCCTTGGTGATGTTGCGGACCTGGCTCGTGCCGGTTTTTCCGGCCATCTGGTATTCAGCCTCGGCAATTCGCGAACGATAGGCCGTTCCGCGCTGGCTGTTGGATACGGCAAACATCCCGGCCCGCACCAGGTCCAGATGCGCCGGATCAACATCCAGAAGGGGCGCTTCGGGCGCGGTGTTCTCAATACCGTCAACCGTCTTGATCAGGCGCGGCACCAATGCCCGCCCAGAGGCCAGACGCGCCGTCATCACCGCAAGCTGCAGGGGCGAGGCAAGCACGAAACCCTGCCCGATTCCCGAGTTCAGAGTGTCGCCGATCAGCCACTCCTTGCCGCGGTTTTCGAGTTTCCAGGACTTGGTCGGGGCCAGGCCGGCAGCGATCCCTGACATCGGCAGATCGTGGCGCTGGCCCAGTCCGAACTTGCGCGCCATGGCGGTGATTTTCTCGATTCCGACCCGTTCGGCGATCGTGTAGTAGAATACATCGCACGATTGCTGCAGGCTCTTGTTAAGGTCGACCTTGCCATGGCCGCCGCGTTTCCAGCAATGAAAACGGCGTTTACCCAGAGTGATGAAACCATTGCAGCGGATGATTTCGTCAGGCTCGATGAGCCCCTCTTCGAGCGCGGCCAGGGCCACGACCATCTTGAAGGTCGAGCCGGGCGGGTAGGTGCCCTGCACCGCCTTGTTGGCCAGTGGCCGGAAAATGTCGTCGGTGAGTTTCCGGTAGTCCGCCACCGATATGCCCCGGACGAATTTGTTGGGGTCGTAGCTGGGTGCCGATCCGATCGCGAGAATATCGCCGTTTGTCGTGTCCATGACGACGGAGGCTGCGCTTTCGCCGCTCATTCGGGCCTGCACAAAGTTCTGCAGTCCTGCGTCGATGGTCAATTGTATATCGTGGCCCGGGGTGCCGTCGACGCGGTCAAGTTCGCGCATGACCCGGCCCACGGCATTGACCTCAATCCGACGTGTTCCGGCACTGCCCCTCAGTTGATCTTCAAGCCGGGCTTCCACCCCGAGCTTGCCAATCTGGAACCGGGGGATCTGAAGCAGCGGGTCAGGGTTTTCGAGTTTACCGAGGTCGTAGTCCGAGACCGGGCCGACATACCCCACCACATGGGCAAAGTCGCCACCAAGCGGGTAGGTGCGCGACAACCCGACTTCAGGCGTCACGCCGGGCAGCGCAGGTGCATTGACGGCAACCCGGGCAAGGTCTTCCCAGGCCAGACGGTCCGCAATGGTCACTGGTACGAACGGGCTGCGCCGGCGCAGTTCCTTGCGCGCGCGTTCTTCTTCTTCGGGGTCCAGTTTCACAAGCTGCCGGATGTGGTCCATCGCCTGATCGATATCGCCGGCATCTTCGCGCACCATGACGATGCGCAGGTTTTGCTCATTGGCGGCAATGACAACCCCGTTGCGGTCGTAAATCAGTCCGCGTTCCGGGGCGATCAGGCGAATGTTGATCCGGTTTTCCTCTGCGAGCATGCGGAACTGATCGGCCTGCTCGACCTGAAGGTAGCGCATACGCAGGCCAAGCACGCCCATGAATGCAAGTTGCGCTCCGCCCAGTATCAGCGCGCGGCGCGAGATCAGGCGGTTGCTGGTCTCAATGTCTTTCGGGTTTCGGATCATATCCGGTGCCCCATCTTGTCCGTTGCGCCGGGCGCCACCTTGCGCACGCCAAACAAGGTGGCCGAGATGCCGACAACCAGGGGATAGGCAAGGATGCTCAACAGCAATTGAATCCCCGTGCTCGCAAGATCCGGCTGATTCACGATGAATACTCCAAGTAACACCCTGTTGGCCACGGCCATCAGAACGATAACACCGGCGACCATGGCCCATTCGAAAAGAAACGGCAGTTCACGAGAGAATTGGGCACGCGCCCGCAGGAATTCCAGACCGCCGATGGAAATTGCGCTCCACAGACCGAGAGGGCGCAGGAAAAGCACATCCCCCAGAAAAACTGCCGCCGCAAAAAGCGGTGTCGGAACATAGTCGGGACGGCGGATGACCCAGGCATATCCGAATATCACCACCCAATAGGGATCGGGCAGCTGGCGGGTTCCAGGGTTGGCCGGGATAAGGCGGAGAAAATAGACAATGAACACAAGAACCAGAAACAGCGCCCAGTGCGCCAACCGTGCCCGGACAGCGGAATCAATCATCCTGGGCATCCGCCCCAAGAGGGTCGCCCAAAGCGGACACACTGTTTGCCGGGGCCAGGGGGATCAGCAGGCTACCGGTGTCGGTCACCCGGCCCACTGTATAGTTGCGCAGCACTCGCAGAAATTCCAGCCGCTCATAGTCGGCTGACAGCCGAACCCGCAACCGCCCGTCGGTGCCAAGCGCCACATGGCCAACCAGAAGCCCCGGCGGAAACACCCCACCGTCGCCGGAGGACACGACACGGTCACCCGGGCGGACAAGTTCCGGGCGTTCCAGAAAGTCGAGCGGGGGGCGTGAGGTGTTGTCGCCAGTGAGAATGGCCCGCTGTCCGGAAGGCTGAAGCGTGACCGGGAGCCGGCTGTTGCTGTCGTTCAACAAGATCACGCGCGATGAATTGCGCCCCACGCCACTGATGCGACCGACCAGCCCCAGGCCATCCGTCGCGGCCCAGCCGTCAACGATACCATCGCGTTTGCCGATGTTGATCAGGACAGATTGGCGAAAGGGCGACCCGGAATCAGCCAGAACCACGCCGGTAACATAGGTCAATTTGGGGTCGAGGCGAACCTTGTTGAGGTTCAGAAGCTTGGCGTTTTCCTGCTCGAGCCGCAAAGCGGCCTCTTTCCAGGCCTGCATCTGGCGAAGATCGCGGCGCAGCTTCTGGTTCTGGTCGTAGATCCGCTGGTAGGACTGAAAGCTCTCGGCCATGTCGGCAACTTTGGCCACCGGAACAAGTGCCCAGCTGAACGACGGCACGATACGATCGACAAGCGCGGCTCGGAACCGTTCCATGCGGGGGCTGTCGATGCGCCAGATGACAAAAACGGAAAACAGAACAAGTATGAGCAGCCCGACCAGAATTCTCCGGACCGGGCGGACATAGTCTTCGCTGGAATGTCTGTCTCTTGCCAACGGCGTCCTCGCGGACCAGCGCCGCGCCGGTCCTTAACTGTCGTAGTCTATCACATGGCGAAGCTGTTTTTCATATTCCAGGGCCTTGCCGGTTCCCAGTGCCACGCAGTTGAGCGATTCGTCCGCGACCGAGATCGCCAACCCGGTCTGTTCGCGCAACGCGAGGTCGAGTTCCCCAAGCAAGGCGCCGCCGCCGGTCAGCATCACGCCGCGATCGACGATATCGGCGGCCAGATCAGGCGGGGTGGCTTCCAGTGCGGTCATCACGGCTTCGCAGATTTGCTGCACAGGTTCGGACAGGGCCTCGGCCACCTGCGCCTGATTGATCTCGGTTTCCTTGGGCACTCCGTTCAGAAGATCGCGGCCGCGAATCTGCATGGATGCGCCACGCCCGTCGTCGGGCATGCGGGCCGTGCCGATCGAAGTTTTGATGCGCTCGGCCGTGCTTTCGCCGATCAACAGATTCTGTTGCCGTCGCAGGTAGGATACGATCGCCTCATCCATCCGGTCGCCACCAACACGCACAGAGCGCGCATAAACGATGTCGCCCAGAGACAGCACCGCCACCTCGGTGGTGCCGCCGCCGATGTCCACCACCATGTTGCCGGTGGGATCGGTGATCGGCATGCCGGCGCCTATGGCCGCGGCAATCGGCTCGGCGATCAGGCCCGCGCGGCGCGCCCCCGCGCTCAGCACCGACTGGCGGATCGCGCGCTTTTCAACGGGCGTTGCGCCATGGGGCACACAGACAATGATCTTGGGCTTGGAGAATGTCGTGCGTGGATGCACCTTGCGGATGAAATGCTTGATCATTTCCTCGGCCGTGTCGAAATCGGCGATGACGCCTTCACGCATCGGCCGGATTGCCTCGATGCTGCCTGGCGTGCGGCCCAGCATCAGCTTGGCATCTTCACCAACAGCCAGAACCTGTTTGTGCCCATCCTTGACATGGTAGGCCACCACGGAAGGTTCATTCAGGATGATGCCCTTGCCCTTCACGTAGACCAGCGTGTTTGCCGTCCCCAGGTCAATCGCCATATCCGATGAAAACAAACCGAACAAACCTGCCATTTTGTGGACTTCCCGTGCAAAAATTCCAAAAGGCCCGCGACTCTCTCAGCCCCGGGCCAGTGTTCCTTATAGGCAAGGCAGCGCGGGTGGGAAAGACCAATGAGACCGCTTGATCGTGGTGTCCCGGTATTGGGCGGTTTCTTACCGGCGGCGCCTGCGGCGCCATTATTTCTGTATTGCGCCGCGCTGCGCGCGTCGCGGTGCCTCCGGCGGGGATATTTTCAAAAAGAAGAAACAGGCTTCTTCTTTGCCAAATATCCCCCGAGCGGAGCGGACAGCCGCCCCGGTCAGGGGCGGCCAAGGAATGAAAATGCGCGCTCTGGCGCGCGCCGTCAGGACACGTCGCGGTAATCGACTGTCTTCACATCTGCGTCCGGCGCCGACTTTTCGCGCCGCACCAACAGCTTGTTGAGCGCGGTCACATAGGCCTTGGTCGAGGCGACGACCGTATCGGTATCGGCCGACTGGCCGGTGACGATCTTGCCGTCTTCCTCCATGCGCACGCTGACGGTCGCCTGCGCGTCGGTGCCCTCGGTCACTGCGTGCACCTGGTAGAGCTGCAGCCGCGCCTCATGCGGGAACAGCGCCTTCACCGCGTTGAAGGCGGCATCCACCGGCCCGTCGCCGGTGGCTTCGACCGCCTTGTCCTCGCCGTCGATTTCCAGCGTGAGGTCGGCGGTTTGCGGCCCCTCGGTGCCGCAGACGACGCGCAGTTTCTTGACCTGGATACGGTCGTATTCCGCATCGGTTTCCGCATCGCGCATCAGCGCCAGCAGGTCGTCTTCGAAGATTTCCTTCTTGCGGTCGGCCAGCGCCTTGAAGCGTACGAACACGTCCTTCAACTGGTTGTCGCCCAGTTCATAGCCCAGTTCCGCCAGTTTCGAACGCAGCGCCGCGCGCCCCGAATGCTTGCCCATGACCAGGTTGGTTTCGCTCAGGCCGACGTGTTCGGGGCGCATGATCTCGAAGGTCTCGGCGTTTTTCAGCATCCCGTCCTGGTGGATGCCGCTTTCATGGGCAAAGGCGTTCTTGCCGACGATCGCCTTGTTGTATTGCACCGGAAAGCCCGACACCGTCGCCACCCGGCGCGAGATATTCATGATCTTGGTGGTGTCGACGCCGGTGGTCCAGGGCATGATGTCATTTCTGACCTTCAGCGCCATCACCACCTCTTCCAGCGCGGTGTTGCCGGCGCGTTCGCCGAGCCCGTTGATGGTGCATTCGATTTGCCGCGCGCCCCCTTCGACGGCGGCCAGCGCATTGGCCGTGGCCATCCCGAGGTCGTTGTGACAGTGGGTGGCGAAGATGATCTCGTCGGCGCCGGGCACGCGTTCCAGCAGCATCCGGATCAGGTTGGCGCTTTCGCGTGGCGCGGTGTAGCCGACGGTATCGGGGATGTTGATGGTGGTGGCGCCCGCCTTGATCGCGATTTCCACGACGCGGCACAGGTAGTCTTCCTCGGTGCGGGTGGCATCCATCGGCGACCATTGCACGTTGTCGCAATAGTTGCGCGCGTGTGTCACGGTTTCATGGATGCGCTCGGCCATCTCGTCCATGGACAGGCCCGGAATGTCGCGGTGCAGGGGGGATGTGCCGATAAACGTATGAATACGCGGCTTTTTCGCGCCTTTCACCGCTTCCCAGCAGCGGTCGATATCCTTGAAGTTCGCCCGCGCCAGCCCGCAGATCACCGCGTTTTCCGCCTGTGCCGCGATGTCGCGCACGGCCTCGAAATCCCCTTCGCT
>JALSJL010000425.1 GCA_026989405.1 Marinosulfonomonas sp.
AACCCGTCATCAGCGCGCGGGCCGGTGTTCATCGAGGCGCAAAAGCAGGTGGCCGCAGAGCGCGCGCATTGCACCGCGACAATCAGGGTCTGTTCGCGGCGGTGGCGATAACCGGGATCGGAAAACGCGCCATTGTCGAACACCCGATCCTGCACTGCGATGGCTGCGATCTCGCAGGACCGCACACCAAAAAAGGCGGTCTTTGGCCAGGTCTCGGTGGCCGCTACAACATCAAAGCCATCTGCCGTCTTTTGCGCTGACCAGAGTTTCTGACGCGCCGGGAACAGCCATTTCTTCCAGCTTTGCGGGCCCACCACATAGTCGAACCAGCGCCCGTCACGGCCCTCGCGCAGCCGGTAGTGACCGCCATCCTGTTCGTCGGTGACGCCTCGGGGAAGATCGCCGGGCGCTGAAATCTCATCATAGACGATCGCACCATCACCCAGGCGTGGGCCGATGACGCGCCAGCCATCGTCGATCAGCGCCTGGACAAGCGCGCCGGGGTCACGGATCGTAACGGTAGATCCTGCATGGTGAGACATGACAGATGTTTTCTCCTTCAACCTGAAACCCGCGCGGCACCGGTTCGCCATGGGCAACACGCCCGGTGCCGCGCTTTCTAGATGTCCTCGGGCACCATATTGATCGCCCCGCAGGGGCATTCGACGGCGCAGATCCCGCAGCCTTTGCAAAAATCCAGATCAATCCGGAACCGGTTGCCCGGCCCGAGCTTGATCACCGCGTTATCGGGGCAGATTCCGTAGCAATTGTCGCATTCGAAACAATTGCCGCAAGACAGGCAGCGGCGCGCCTCAAAGAGCGCATTGTCTTCGGTCAGGCCCTGTTCGACCTCCTCGAACCCCGATTGCCGCCGCAAGATCGAAAGCTGGCCCTGGACCCGTTTCGGCGCGTCGTCATAATACCAGGTATTGAGCATGTCGAAGGTGGCAATCTCGGCCGTTTGCGCCTTTTCGAACCGGCTGCCCTGCAACCATGCGTCGATGTTGTTCGCGGCCTTCTTGCCGTGGCCGATGGCAACCGTGACCGTGCGTTCGGACGGCACCATGTCGCCGCCGGCGAACAAACCTTCGCGGCCGGTCATCATCTGCGGGTCGACCGCCACAACCCCGTCGCGCGCGACCTCGACGCCCGGCACCCGGTTCAGGAACCCGGTATCGACATCCTGCCCCAGCGCCAGCACCAGCGTATCGGCCTCCAGCGTCTCGAATTCGCCGGTTGGCTGCGGGCGCCCGTCGGCATCAACCTGCATCTTTTCCACGGTGAATGTGGTCGCGTCGATCTGCTTGATGGTCCTGAGCCAGTGGATCAGAACGCCTTCTTCTTCGGCCTCGCGGGCCTCGAAATCATGCGCGGGCATTTCCTTTCGCGTTCGGCGATAGACAATCATCGCCTCCTCGGCACCCAGCCGCTTGGCGGTGCGCGCGACATCCATCGCGGTATTGCCGCCGCCATAGACAATCACCCGGCGGCCCAGCTGCGGTGGCTCGGCACCCGTTTCCACTTCGCGCAGCAGGCTCAC
>JALSJL010000426.1 GCA_026989405.1 Marinosulfonomonas sp.
GTGCAATCTAGACGATTTAGAACTAAATGAGAACATTTACCCGATCTTAGCAAGTGATGTGCGACGAACATCTCAGCAACAATGGCTCAGACACCCGGGGAAATTCATGGGAAACAACCGCACCGATCTCTATCAGACGTTCAGCGATCCGTTGTCGCAGGCTGTCGCCGAACGTGACAACAACGCGGTCGAATTGGTGCGCAGTGCTCTGAAGGACGATCGCGCGATGTTGGCCTTTCAACCGGTTATCCGAACGGACGCGCCAGACCAACCCGCCTTTTACGAAGGCCTGATCCGCATCATGGACAAGAGCGGCCGGATCATTCCCGCGCGCGACTTTATCGACCATGTGGAACTTGACGTCCTGGGGCGCGAAATTGACTGTACCGCGCTTCGTCTGGGTCTGGAAGCCTTGAAGAAGGTTCCGACACTGCGACTGTCAGTCAACATGTCGGCGCGCTCCATAGGATATCCCAGATGGAAAAAGATCCTCAACCGCGGGCTTCGTGAAGACCCGACCCTTGGCGATCGGTTGATCCTCGAAATCACCGAGCGCTCGGCGATGGTCATGCCCGACATTGTTCAGGCATTCATGGCCGACCTGCAGAAAAAGGGGATTGCATTTGCGCTTGACGATTTTGGTGCCGGCTACACGGCCTTTCGTTACCTGCGCGACTTTTTCTTCGACATTCTGAAAATTGACGGCAGCTTCATTCAGGGCGTTCACGCCAAGCCTGACAACATTGTCCTGACCGAGGCGCTGGTTTCGCTTGCACGGCATTTCGACATGCTGACCGTCGCCGAGAAAGTCGAATCCGAAGCAGATGCAGAATGCCTGACGCGCATCGGCGTTGATTGCATGCAGGGGTATTTTTTCGGTGTGCCGACAGTCAGGCCCCTTTGGATGCCCGACGATGACCTGTCCTTGAAAACCGCTTGATCGGTTTTCTGCCCGGGCGGGCATTTCCGAGATTGCCGTGATTTTCTGTGGTCGCGCGCTCGCAGGTTGATTTTTCTGCAGGTGCAGCATACCACAGTGCACAAAGGGCGGGGATTTGATCGCAGCCATTCTGGCAAATGATCCGTGCTCCCTGCCCGGCAACAGCGGAGACATGACAAATGACCAATATTGTGATTGCATCTGCCGCGCGCACGCCCGTTGGCAGTTTTCTGGGATCCTTCGCCAAGACACCGGCGCACGATCTTGGCGCGGCAGTTCTGGAAGCGCTGGTGGAACGCGCCGGCATCGAAAAGGCAGACATAAGCGAAACGATCCTTGGGCAGGTGCTGACTGCTGGTCAGGGGCAAAACCCGGCACGCCAGGCCCATGTCAACGCAGGCCTTCCGATCGAAAGCGCCGCCTGGGGCATCAACCAGGTGTGCGGCTCGGGCCTGCGCGCCGTCGCGCTTGGTGCGCAACACATTCAACTTGGCGACGCGGACATCGTGATTGCAGGCGGGCAGGAAAACATGAGCCTCAGCCCACATGTCGCACATCTTCGCGCCGGGCAGAAAATGGGCGACCTGAAATTCGTGGACTCGATGATCCGTGACGGCCTGTGGGATGCATTCAACGGTTACCATATGGGCCAGACCGCCGAGAATGTCGCCGAGAAATGGCAAATCTCGCGAGACCAGCAGGATGAATTTGCGGTCGCCTCGCAAAACAAGGCCGAGGCCGCCCAGAAGGCCGGTAAATTCGATGACGAAATTGTCGGCTTCACCGTCAAGACCCGTAAGGGCGACATCGTTGTCGACAAGGATGAATACATCCGCCACGGCGCGACAATGGATGCCATGAAGAAACTGCGCCCGGCATTCGCAAAAGATGGATCGGTCACAGCGGCAAATGCATCCGGTCTCAACGATGGCGCGGCCGCAACCTTGTTGATGAGTGCCGAAAACGCCGAAAACCGCGGGATTGAACCGCTGGCCCGAATTGCAAGCTATGCAACCGTCGGGTTGGAGCCGTCCATCATGGGCGTGGGGCCGGTCGGAGCCAGCCGGAAAGCACTGGAAAAGGCGGGCTGGAGAGCTGAGGACCTTGATCTTGTCGAGGCCAATGAGGCTTTTGCCGCCCAGGCCTGCGCGGTAAACAAGGAAATGGGCTGGGATCCGGAGATTGTGAATGTGAATGGCGGGGCCATCGCCATCGGCCATCCGATCGGCGCATCTGGTGCGCGCATTCTGAATACCCTGTTGTTCGAGATGCAAAGGCGCGACGCAAAGAAAGGCCTGGCAACGCTTTGCATCGGCGGCGGCATGGGAGTTGCCATGTGCGTTGAGCGCCCATAAATTCCGCGTTGCGCAATTTTCTTTCACGCTGTATCCCTGAATTGAAATTTCGTGAGGATTGGAGCAACAATGTCCCGAATTGCACTTGTTACCGGTGGCACGCGCGGCATAGGCGCCGCGATCAGCAAATCACTCAGGGCTGCCGGTTACACCGTCGCGGCAAACTATGCCGGCAACGAGGAAGCTGCGGCAAAGTTCACCGGCGAAACCGGCATTCCCACCTACAAGTGGTCAGTGGCCGACCATGATGCCTGCGTTGATGGAATTGCCCGCGTTGAAGCTGATCTCGGCCCGATCGACATTCTTGTCAACAATGCCGGGATCACCCGCGATGCTCCGTTTCACAAGATGACCCGCGACCAGTGGCAACAGGTCATCGACACGAACCTGTCGGGCGTGTTCAACATGACCCGGCCAGTTTGGCCGGGCATGCGCGAACGCAAATTCGGGCGGGTCATCGTGATCAGTTCGATCAACGGCCAGAAAGGCCAGTTTGCACAGGTGAACTACGCAGCTTCGAAGGCCGGCGACCTGGGTGTCGTGAAATCGCTCGCGCAGGAAGGCGCCCGCTATGGCATCACCGCCAATGCGGTTTGCCCGGGTTATATCGCTACCGAAATGGTCATGGCGGTGCCGGAAAAGGTGCGCGAATCCATCATCGCTCAAATTCCGGCCGGCCGCCTTGGGCGGCCCGAAGAAGTTGCCCGTTGCGTGACATTTCTTGCCGACGACGACGCCGAGTTCATCAACGGGTCGACGATCTCGGTCAACGGCGCGCAGTTCTTCGTTTGAACCACATCCGAAGTTCAACGCCCTTGCCCAACCCGCGCCCTCAATTGAACCGTTGCGAACACCCCGGGCGACCGGGCCTTTCTGCACAGCCGCCGTGAACAGGGGGCGGGCAACGGCGGCAGGCTTTGTTGCAATCGCGCTTTGGTCGTTTCTGGCGGCGCTGACGGTCGCCTCCGTTCCGGTCCCTCCACTGCAGCTCAGCGCGATGTGTTTTGCCATCGGAGGCGCTATCGGCGCCACCTGGGGGCAACGGACGGGCCAGATATCTTTGCTGAAAACGATCTCCTGGAGAGTTTATGTCTTCGGAACAGCGGGGCTGTTCGGCTACCATTTTCTCTACTTCTCGGCACTGCGAAACGCGCCGGCTGCCGAAGCCGGGTTGCTCGCCTATCTCTGGCCGATTCTGATTGTATTGTTCTCGGGCCTGCTTCCCGGAGACAGGCTTGCCACCCGACAAGTCCTGGGCGCGGCCATTGCTTTTTCGGGGGCCGGGCTGGTTTTGTCCGGCGGAATATCCGCCTATCAGCCAGACTATCTGACCGGATACATGCTGGCCCTCGGTTGCGCGCTGGTCTGGAGCACCTACTCGGTTCTATCGCGCGCAATCGCCCATGTTCCCACGATCAGCGTGGCCGTGTTCTGCCTGGCGAGCTCGGTGCTTTCGCTGTTCGCACATCTTGCCTTTGAAACAACGCGATGGCCGAGTGGAGCAACCGGCTGGCTGGCCATTCTTCTGCTCGGAATTGGCCCCTTGGGGGTCGCCTTTTTCATGTGGGATATCGGTATGAAAAAAGGCGACATCCAATTGCTGGGTGTCGCCTCATATGCGGCCCCGGTCGTGTCGACGGTCATTCTGATCATCGCTGGCGTGGCCGGGTTCAACTTGCAATTGCTTGCATCAGCCTTTTTGGTCTTTATCGGCGCACTTGTCGCAGCACGAGCGCACTGATTCGCGCCTCGGCCGGTTCATGCGTCAGTCAGGCGAACGATTTCTTCCTTGATCTTGAGCTTTTCCTTTTTGAGCGCAATGACCTGCAAGTCATCGCTGCCCGGCCTTTTTTGGGCATCCTCAACCTTTTTTGAGAGGTGTTCATGTTTCTTGCGGAGTTCCTGCAGATGCGAACTCAAGCTCATATTCGTCCTCCTTTTCTGATTGGTCTCATTCACAGTGCACCATATTTTCGACGCCGTGTCACCTTCCGCCGGCATTTGGGCGCCATTCAATTGGTGCGCCCAAATCCTTGCCAAATTCTTAAACCTGCAAGGCCAGCGGCGCGCCATCACGCAAGATCGCACGGGCCCGAGCGGAAAAGCTGTCTCCATCGCAAACATGCTGTGCCCCGTCATGCAGGATCAAGGGGGTTTTCAGTTCCACACCACCCCTGCCGCCCTTGCGCGCCCTGACAATCATGCGCTCGGCATCGCGCCCGGCGCGCGATGCCAGCGGCTGGATCACTATGGAGGCGGCCCGGCGGCCCAGGCCGATCAACACGTCCTGCAGCCGGTCGACCCTGTGGATGATCGTGAATGTTCCGCCGGGACTCAAGCGGCGCAGGGCAGTTTCCAGCCAATCCTCAAGGCGGGTCGCTCCTGTGTTGGCCGTCTCCCGCCCCGGGTCAACCGCCGGTGTCGAGCTTCCGGGCCGAAAATACGGCGGATTGGCGAATACATGGTCGAAACTGCGCGCGCGCAGATCACCCGGAAGCGCCCGCAGGTCAGCACACAAGACAGTCATGGAGATTTCATTTGCCGCGGCATTTCTTGTTGCCAGCCCGGCGTATTCCGGCTGGATTTCCACGCCAGTCAAGGCCACCCCCGGCACCCGCCACCCAAGACAAAGGCTTGCAACCCCGACACCGCAACCCAGTTCAAGAACACTTTCGCCGGGTCGCGCGTCAACGGCCGCCGCCAGCAGCACCGGATCTGTGCCGGCGCGGTAGCCCTTGCGTGGCTGCAACACCATCAGCCGGCCGGACAGAAACCCATCCTGTGTCAGTTCATCATCGCTCAACACCAGAAAATCACCGCCCCAGATCAATCCCGTTTTCGATCAGAACACGTTCTGCACGCCCGAGATCCTCATTGCGAACCATGACCCGGCGGGGCAGAACGCCTATTGAGCCTTCCAGAACGCTCATGTGGACGTCCATGGGAAAGCAGTCTATACCCTCGCCCTGCAGAAGGGCTGAGGCAAAGGCAATGACCGTCGGGTCGTTTGTCCGAAGAAGCTCTTTCATATTCCGTGACTTAAGGGCACTTGCCCGGCTTTGTCGAGAGAAGTGACGTGACCGTGATGGGTTTGAAAGAAGCTACAACCAAGCCACATGACCAGTTGGCGGCTTGCTTGCGCGACGATCTGGTGGCAGTCAACGCCCTTATCCGAGAGCGCATGGCGTCAGAGCACGCCCCGAGAATCCCCGAAGTAACCGACCATCTCATTGCCGCCGGCGGCAAAAGGCTGCGCCCGTTGCTGACGTTGGCGGCTGCGCGGCTCTGCAACTATACGGGGCGATACCACATTCATCTGGCAGCAACTGTCGAGTTCATTCACACGGCCACGCTTTTGCACGACGATGTGGTGGATGAAAGCCAGCAGCGCCGGGGCCGGCCGTCGGCAAATCTCTTGTGGGACAACAAGTCATCCGTCCTGGTCGGCGACTACCTGTTTGCGCGCTCTTTCCAGCTGATGACTGAAACCGGTTCGATGGACGTGCTTGCGATTCTGGCGAACGCATCGGCCACGATTGCAGAAGGCGAGGTCTTGCAGTTGACCGCGGCACAAGACCTGGCGACGGACGAAGCCGTCTACCTGCAGATTGTGCGCGGAAAAACTGCGGCATTGTTTTCTGCAGCAACCGAGGTTGGCGGTGTCATTGCACGTGCCCCTGCCGCTGAAGTTGCAGCACTGCATGCCTATGGCGATGCCTTGGGCATCAGCTTTCAGATTGTCGATGATCTGCTCGACTACGAAGGCACTGGCGCGATTGGCAAGAATATCGGTGACGATTTTCGCGAGCGAAAGCTGACCCTGCCGGTAATCAAGGCTGTCGCTAGGGCCAATGCGGAAGAACGCTCATTCTGGGTGCGGGTCATCGAAAAAGGCCGCCAGAAAGACGGTGATCTGGAACACGCAATGGGCTTGTTGCGCAAGCACGGCGCACTGGATGCGGCCCGTGAAGATGCGCTTGAATGGGCCGAACGGGCAAAGTCGGCGCTGGACGGGCTGCCGGCGCACCCGATCCGGGAGATGCTGCGTGACCTGGCCGACTACGTCGTTGCACGTATCAACTGAATCGCGGCGTAACCCGAGATGACTGGCTGCCCAGCAGCCCGGTCGCAATCCACCAGTCGGGTTGTTCTTTCCTGATCCGGGCCGCCGCTGCCTGCGCGAGACCTTGATCAGAAAACAGCCCGAAACAGCTGGCACCGGAACCGGACATGCGCGAAAGCAGCGCGCCCTCACATTTCCGGATAACCTGGAGAACTTTCGCAATCGTCGGCTCCTGGGCAACTGCGACCGACTGGAGATCATTGCGCTGTTCACTCAGCCATCGGGCAAGTTCGGTCACTGTCCGGAATTGCGGGATCACACGAGGCATCAGGGGGTTACTCTTCTGTTTCAAAGCTCGGAAAATGTTCGGCGTCGATACAGCCACGCGCGGGTTGGCAACAACCGCCGGAATCGGCGGAAGAGGACCAAGCGCATCCAGTTTCTCGCCCACCCCGCCCACCCGGCAGGCCTGCGAGCCGAGGCACATCGGGATGTCCGCACCCAGGTCGACAAGTTTTTGCAGCAACGGCTGCTTGTCTTCCGGCCTTGTCTTGTCAAGCGGCTCCAAGGCCCAAAGCGCGCGCAATCCCCGAACAATTGCGGCAGCATCAGCCGACCCGCCACCCAGACCCGAAGCGACCGGCATGTTCTTTTCCAGATGGATCCTTGCGCCTTGCGACTCCGACAAGATTCGCGCGGCCCTCAAGACCAGGTTACGGCTGTCGGTCGGCACACCCCGCCTTTCGGGCCCGGCCACATCCAGCGTCAGATCGGTCGATGGCTCCAGGGTCAACACGTCGCCAAAGGGCGCAAACACCACGAGGCTGTCAAGGAAATGATAGCCGTCGTGTCGCTGTCCGGTCACATGCAGTGTCAGGTTGATTTTCGCCGGGGCGAAAACTTCAATCATCATGCGCCAATGCCAGGGGCTCTGCGCCTTCTTCTTCCAGAACCCGGTCGAGCCCGACTTCGATCTTGCGCCGGATGCGCCTGGCATCGTCTTCTTCCGGTTCAAAAGACAACGCCCGGTTCCACTGGAATTCGGCTTCGCGTTTTCGACCGACGGCCCAATACACATCGCCAAGATGGTCGTTGATGATCGGATCAACCGGCATGAGTTCGGCCGCCCGCTCCATATGGCCGACCGCGGCATCATATTGGCCAAGGCGGTAAAGAACCCACCCCAGAGAGTCGGTGATATAGCCGTCGTTCGGACGACCGGCGACGGCGCGCTCGATCATGTCCAGCGCCTCCTCCAGATTGGTCCCCATCTCGACAAATGAATAGCCAAGATAGTTCAGCACTTGCGGCTGGTCCGGCTGCAATTCGAGTGCCCTGCGGAAGTCGGCTTCGGCTTCGTTCCACCGGTCTATCCGTTCCCGCGATATCCCCCGGCGGTAAAACAGCGACCATTGCGCCACTTCCGGCTTGTCGAACAAGGCGATTGCCCGGTCGTAAGCTTCCGCCGCATCGGCGTATTTCTTGAGCCGCCTGTAAGTGTCGCCGAGCGCCGTATGCACAGATGCCCGATCCGGGAAGGTCTTGCCAAGTTGCTGCAGGACCTCAATGGATGCATCGACATTGCCCGCGCGTCTCAACGCCTCGGCACGACCGAGTTCTGCCGAAAGGAAAGCCGGATCGTCGCGCGGTATGCGGTCATAGGCTTTGGTCGCCTGCTCAAATTGACCAAGATTTTCAAGCAGTTGAGCATTCAATAGAATTGCATCGACATGGTCTGGCCGCAAAAACTCGGCCAGCCGGGAATACAGCAACGTATAGCCGTCGTTTGCTTCTCCGCGAAGCGCGCCGGCCACGCTGAAGTAAACTTCAGCCAGACCGTCAGACACGCTGCGGATTGTCGTCATTGGCAGGCTTTCGCCAGCTTCAAGCCGGGCGACCATCTCTTCCAGGGCCGGGTCCAGCTGGTTTCCAAAGGTCGACCGGATCAGCTCCAGCGCCTCGTCATTCCGCTCAAGTTGGCTCAGCACCTCGACACGCGCCAAGATGCTTCTTCTGGTCGGCGGAATGTCGGCGCCGCTTTTGCCCGACAGCAGTTTTTCCGCGCTCTCAAGGTCGCCAACCAGTGCCAGGGCCAGGGCCTGATGGAACAAGCCGAACCCCTTCATGCCGGGCTGTTTCGAGACATCCCTGAAACCATCCAGCGCTGCCGACATTTTCCCCTGCCCGACAAGAACCCATGCCTTGGCCAGGCCGTCCACCAGGGGACCGACACTTGAGTCCGTTGCCACAAGTTTCAACGCACGGTCAAAATCACCCGCCCTGACCGCATCGGTCAAAAGCACGATATTGGCGATCTGGTCACCGCCTTCCAGCCCGTTCAGCCTGCGTGCGATTGCCAGGGCGTGATCAATGTCACCCTGGCTGACATAGGACAGTATCGCATTTTCCATCAATTCGATGTTTTTCGGATCCTGCACCAGAGCTTGTGAAAAGTATCTGGACGCTTCGGGAAAATCGCTTTCAAGAAATGCTGTCCGCCCTGCGAGGTATGCCCCCGCGTTGCCGTCAGCCCATCCGGGCGCTGCCAGCACCAAAGCACTGGCAAGGCAAAATGCAGCGCGGGCTTTCAACGTCATGTCAGTCAAGGACTCATCCTTCCTTCGCGTCTTGTGAGACCGAGTTAGAGCCTTGTCCTTGCAAAAACAATGCAGGCGGCCAGATTCACACTTCCATTTGAAACAATTGTTACATGTTCGGATAATTCGGCCCGTCGCCCCCCTGTGGCACTGTCCAGACAATGTTCTCGCTTGGGTCCTTGATGTCGCAGGTCTTGCAATGCACGCAATTCTGGAAGTTGATCACGAATTTCGGGGGTTTTCCTTCTTCCTCCAGAACCTCGTAGACGCCGGCCGGGCAATAGCGCTGAGCCGGTTCATCATAGGTTGGCAGGTTCACCCGTATCGGAACATCCGGGTCTTTCAACTTCAGATGGCAGGGCTGGCTTTCCTCATGATTCGTGAAGGAAAACGCCACATTGGTCAGCCGGTCGAAACTGATCGTCCCGTCGGGCTTCGGATAGTCGATGGGTTGATGCCGAGCAGCCGGCTCGGTCGCCTGTGCGTCGGACTTTCGGTGCTTCATCGTGCCAAGAAGCGAGAACCGGAAAATTGACTGAAACCACATGTCGAACCCACCCAGGACAAGCCCGGCCAGAACGCCCCAGCGCCCGTTGAGCGGCGCAACATTGCGCACGGGCTTCAGGTCTTTCCCGACCGGTCCCTCTCGCAAGGTCTTGTCATAGTCGGCAAGCTCATCGCCGGCGCGGCCACCCTTTATCGCCGCCGCAGCGGCCTCGGCCGCTTCGATACCCGACAACATGGCGTTGTGGTTTCCCTTGATGCGCGGCAGGTTTACCAGCCCCGCCGAGCAACCAAGCAAAGCCCCCCCGGGAAACGCAGATTTCGGAATCGACTGATAACCGCCTTTTGTGACAACCCGTGCACCGTAGGCCACGCGTTTTCCACCTTTCAGCAGGTCCGCCACCATCGGATGATGCTTGAAACGCTGAAATTCCATGTAGGGATACAGATAGGGGTTCTTGTAGCTCAGATCGACGATGTATCCGACATAAACCTGATTATTATCAAGGTGATAGATGAATGATCCGCCGCCGTTCTTCCACCCCAACGGCCAACCCATCGTATGCGTCACCGTGCCCGCGCGGTGCTTGGCGGGGTCGATCTCCCATATCTCCTTCATCCCCAGGCCAAACTTCGGAAAGTCGGCTTCCTTGTCCAACCCGAATTTTTCGATGACCTGCTTTGACAATGAACCGCGGGCACCTTCCGAAAGGAACACGTATTTTCCGTGCAGTTCCATCCCCGGTTCATAGTTGGGGCCGGGCGTGCCGTCTGCGTTCCTGCCAAATTCACCGGCCACCACGCCCTTGAGCGACCCATCCTCGCGATAGACCAACTCGGAACACGACATGCCCGGAAAAATCTCGACCCCCAGCGCATCCGCCTGTTCGGCCAGCCAACGGCAGACATTCCCCATGGAAACGATGTAACAACCATGGTTGTTCATCAATGGTGGCATCAGAAAATTGGGAATGCGGATCTGGCCCGCCTCGCCCATGACATAAAACCTGTCTTTCCTGACCGGCACATTTATCGGCGCGCCCCGTTTTTTCCAGTCCTTGAACAGCCGGTTCAGCCCCGACACGTCCAACACGGCACCCGACAGGATATGAGCGCCGACTTCAGACCCCTTTTCCAGAACCACGACATTCAGGTCGGCATCGATTTGCTTCAGCCTGATTGCCGCAGACAACCCCGCCGGGCCGGCCCCGACGATCACCACATCGTAGTCCATCGCCTCGCGTTCAATTTCGGCCATAGGTCCCCTCTTTGCCTGAAAAATGCAGGCCCTGACAATTTCGTTGCAATCTCGTTAGCGCACCCCCACTCACAGCGTCAATTGTCACATCACGTCAAAGCGGCGAATTGGTGCGCGC
>JALSJL010000427.1 GCA_026989405.1 Marinosulfonomonas sp.
CATCGCCGCGGTAGACCGAGCGGGTGAACTCCACGACCCGCCCGCCCGAAAGATACGACGTGCGCTCGATGCGCAGCCCGGCGTCGCCCGGCGTCACGCCAAGCAAGTCGGCATCTTCATCGGCCAGGTTGATCGCCGAAATCCTTTGCAGGGCCCGCGTCGGCCGGTTTCCGTCACGTTCCAGGACTTCGTAAAGCGAGCGTTCCACCGCCAGCGGGTTCGGCAGAATATCCAGTGGCAGCGCCGCGCGCTCAATCGCCATCGGGTCGCTGCCGGCCATGCGCAGCCGCGTGATCCGCGAAACCGAATCGCCGGCCGCCAGCCCCAGCGCCACCATTTCTTCGGGCGAGGGCAGGAAAATGCCGCGCTCCAGCCAGGTCGAGGTCGAGGCAAGGCCGCGCCGGGCCATGTCTTCGGTAAACGACGTCAGAATGGACAACGACTGTTCGACCTTCGGCACGCGCGGCGCAACGATGGTGCCCGACCCGCGCCTCGGCACGACCAGCCCGGCTTCCACCAGCGGCTGGATCGCCTTGCGGACCGTCACGCGCGACAGCGTTGTCATGTCGGCGATTTCGCGTTCCGGGGGCAGCGGGGTGCCGGGCGGAAGCTGTCCGTTCTCGATGGCCTTTTCCAGCCGCCGCTGCAATTGCACATAGCGGGGGCCGCCGTGCGGCACCAGCCACGCAGCCGGATCGAGGATATCATGAACATTCGTCATTTTCCCTCGGGCTCCAGACATCTGAACTGCTGACGCGCCAGGGCCACGGCGCCATCAAGCGCATCACCCAGAGGCGCGCGCACAAGGCGGCGATAGCGTTCGGGCAGTTGCGGCGCATAGACCGGCGCAAGGCCACCCAGCAGGTAAACCGGCCCGCCATTCCGGGCATCCAGCGCGTTCAGTTGACCGAAGAGCAGATCCACGGCGTCGTCCATGATTGCTCTTGCGACCGGGTCTCCGGCTTGCTGCGCGGCCGTGACATCTGGTGCAAGCCCGCCGATTTCGCCGGGCGTTGCGGAATGTGCAAACCGGACAATGTCGCCGGGGCGGCCGGAAAAGCGGTGCAGGATCCGGGCTGTCAGATCGCTGTGATCCAGTATCCCGTCTTCGGCCTTCAGCACGGCCCGCAACAGTTCGCGCCCCAGCCATGCCCCGCCGCATTCATCGCCAAGCTGATAGCCCCAGCCGCCGATGCTGCGTTCCGTCCCGCCCGCGCGGCGCACGAAAAACGAACCCGTTCCGACCATGGCCACAGTGCCGTCGCCGCCGCCAAGGGCGCCTTCGACCGTGGTTTTCCGGTCGGTGGATACACGCGTTGCGGCAAACCCGAGCGCGTGCTCCATACGCGCGGCCAGGTCACCGACTCCGGCGCCCGCAAGCCCGACCCAGGCGGCGTCATCGGCCCGCCTTGCAGGGTCCAGACCGGCCGCTTCATAGGCCTTGCAGACCGCCAGCAGGATGTTTTGCAATGTTGAGGTGAAATCAGTGTTGATGTTTGCCGGACCGCCGGAGCTTGCCGCGATTTCGCGCCCCTTCCGGTCACACAGGCGAACCCGGCAACCGGTTCCACCGCCGTCAACACCAACAAGATATTCCGGATCCAGTCCCATATAATACCCATACAATACCAAATTTCAGAGGGAAAGCCTTTTCCCAAATTCGGGGATATATTCAGTTTTTTTCAGGTTCGACAGCCAATTCCCCTGCGTTTGCGGGGCGTTTTCAGGGCTTGGCAAATTAGTCTGGACATTCGGTATTAGATTGGCATTATGTCAGAAGTGTTTTCATCCGGGGCCCCGTGAATGACCGATTCTTTGCCAAACCGCCCGAATACCGAGCAGTCACACCCGAAGGCTGCGGGCTTTGACCAGCTTCCGGGGCGGGAAATCCTGTCGGTTCTGCTTGAGTCTCAGATCAGCGCCATAGAGGCGGTGAGAACGGCGATACCGGCACTGGAAAAGGGTGCCGCCGCGATGGAGGCAGCGTTGCGCAATGGTGGCAATCTGGTTTATGCGGCGGCAGGAAGTTCCGGGATGCAGGCGCTTGCCGACGGGCTGGAAATTCCGCCGACCTTCGGCATCCCGGCCGCGCGCATTCACATCCTGCGGGCCGGTGGCTTTGACAACATGACGGTGCCCAAGGAGGGCGCCGAGGATGACGCCGAGGCGGCCGCGCGCGATGCCGAGGTCATCGGCAAGGATGACTGCGTGATCTGTCTGGCGGCCAGCGGCAACACGGTTTACCCGGTGACAATCATGGACATCGCCAAGGCGCGCGGGGCCGCGACAATCGGCATGTCGAACAACCCGGACACAAAACTGCTGGCCGGCGCCGATATTCCGGTGCTGCTGCCGACACCGCCCGAGGTGATTGCCGGCTCAACCCGATTGGGTGCCGGCACGGCGCAGAAGGTGGCGCTGAACCTGATGTCGACGCTTTTGGGCGTGCGCATGGGTCATGTGATGGACGGGCTGATGGTGAATGTCGCCACCAGCAATGTGAAACTGCGTGCGCGCGCCGAAAAGATCGTGCGCGACATTACCGGCTGTGACAGCGCCACGGCACGAGGCAGCCTGGAAGCCGCCGACTGGGGCGTGAAAGAGGCCATCCTGATTGCAAGCGGGGCACAAGACCTTGCACAGGCCACCAGCTATCTGAATGCGGCAGATCAGAACCTGCGTTCTGCCCTTGCCGATCTGAACTCGGGGAAAGCCCCGAACTAACGCGTATTGACGCATCAACTGGGAGAAGACCAATGAAAGCATCAAGACTGGCCGGCGTCCTGCTGGCAACAACCGTGCTGGGCACCGCCGCCTCGGCACAGGAGACAACCCTCACCATCGAAAGCTGGCGCAACGATGACCTGACCATCTGGCAGGACAAGATCATCCCGGCCTTCGAAGCCAGCCACCCCGGCATCAAGGTCGTGTTCGCCCCGACCGCGCCGGCGCAATACAACTCGGCGCTGAATGCCAAGCTGGAAGCGGGCACCGCTGGCGATCTGATCACCTGCCGCCCGTTCGACGGGTCGTTGCAGATGTTCCAGAAGGGCTATCTTGCCGATCTGACCGACATGGAAGTGCTGAACAACTTCGGCGACGTGGCCAAGTCGGGCTGGAGCACCGATGACGGTTCGGCCACCTACTGCATCCCGATGGCGTCGGTGATCCACGGCTTCATCTACAACAAGGACGCCTTCGATGAGATGGGCCTGAGTGAGCCCAAGACCACCGATGAATTCTACGCCATGCTCGACAAGATCAAGGAAGACGGCAACTATATCCCGATGGCCATGGGCACGGCCGACGAATGGGAAGCCGCCACCATGGGCTATGCCAACATCGGCTCCAAGCACTGGAAGGGCGAAGAGGGCCGCAAGGCCGTGATCGCCGGCAAGATGAAGCTGACCGAAGATGGCTGGGTGACAGCCTACGAAGAACTCAGCCGCTGGGGCCCCTACCTGGGCGACGGGTTCGAAGCGCAGTCCTACCCGGACAGCCAGAACCTGTTCACGCTTGGTCGTGCCGCGATCTATCCGGCGGGCAGCTGGGAAATCTCGGGCTTCAATGCTCAGGCCGACTTCAAGATGGGCGCCTTCCCGCCACCGGTGCTGCCGGGCGGCGATTGCTATATCTCGGACCACGTGGATATCGCCATGGGCATGAACCCGGCTTCGCCGAACGCAGATGCCGCGCGCACCTTCCTGGAATGGGTCGGCTCGCCCGAGTTCGCCGGCCTCTATTCCAACGCGCTGCCGGGCTTCTTCTCGTTGTCGAACGCCGACATCACGCTGGAAGACCCGCTGGCCCAGACCATGGTTGACTGGCGCAAGAGCTGCAACTCGACGATCCGGCCGTTCAGCCAGATCCTGGCCCGCGGCACGCCGAACCTGAACACCGAATACTGGGTGACTTCGGCCAACGTGATCCGTGGCACCATGACCCCGGAAGAGGCCGCCCAGCACATGCAGGACGCGCTGGACAGCTGGTATACGCCACCGGCCCAGTAAGAGGCCAGCCACTCACGGACCGGGCCGCCGCAAGAAGCGGCCCGGACCCCCCCGCAGACAGGGAGCGGAGCCATGACCACCGAGACACGCCCGAAGCGGCGCTGGCAGATACTTGTCTTCCTTGCACCGGCAGTGCTGGTTTACACCGCGCTGATGATCCTGCCGCTGTTTGGCACGCTGAAGCTGGCGCTTTACGAAAACGTCAATGAGCAACAGGTCTTCGTCGGCTTCAAGAATTTCGCCACCCTGTTTGGCGACCCGAACTGGTCGGAAGCCTTCTGGCGCGGGCTGAAGAACAACACCTGGTTTTTCATCATCCACATGCTGGTGCAAAACCCGATCGGCGTGGCCATCGCCGCCATGCTGTCTGTCCCGGCGCTGCGCTTCAAGGCGTTCTACCGCACCGCCATCTTCATTCCCACGATCATGTCCTTCGTGATCGTCGGTTTCGCCTGGAAGCTGATCCTGTCGCCGCTCTGGGGCATCGCGCCGGGGCTGCTGGATGCGGTCGGGCTGAAACATCTGTTCCAACCCTGGCTGGGCAAGGAGGAATATGCTCTGACCACGATCGCGCTGATTTCCGTCTGGCAATATGTCGGCATCCCGATGATGCTGATCTATGCCGCGCTGCTTTCGATCCCCGACGAGGTGCTGGAAGCCGGCGAAATCGACGGCATCACCGGCATGAAGGCCTTCTGGAAAATCAAGCTGCCGCTGATCCTGCCCTCGATCGGGATCATCTCGATCCTGACATTCGTGGGCAATTTCAACGCCTTCGACCTGGTTTATACCATCGAGGGCGCCATGGCGGCGCCGAATTTCAGCACCGAGGTCATGGGCACGCTGATGTTTCGCACCTTCTTCGGCCACCAGACCCAGCCGGGCGATCCGAACATGGGCTCGGCCATTGCCATGATGATGTTCCTGGTGATCCTGGCGGGCGTCACGATCTACCTGTTCTTCATCCAGACGCGCATGCGTCGCTACCAGTTCTAGGGGGCGGCCATGCAACGTGTAAAACACAACCCGCTGAACCTGGCGCTCGCCCATCTGGCGCTGATCATCTACACGATCATCGCGCTGTTTCCGGTGCTGATCATCATCATCAACAGCTTCAAGACCCGCAAGGCGATCTTTCGCGACCCGCTGGCGCTGCCCAACAGCGAAACCTTTTCGCTGATCGGCTATGAAACCGTTCTGAAGCAGGGCGACTATTTCGGCTACTTCCAGAACTCTTTCATCGTCACCGTGGGCAGCCTGTTCTTCATCCTGCTGTTCGGCGCAATGGCGGCCTTTGCGCTCAGCGAATACCGCTTCAAGGGCAACACGCTGATGGGGCTTTACCTGGCGCTTGGCATCATGATCCCGATCCGGCTGGGCACGGTTGCGATCCTGCAGTTCATGGTGGCGACCGGCCTCGTCAACACGCTCACCGCGCTGATCCTGGTCTACACCGCCTCGGGCCTGCCGATCGCGATATTCATCCTGTCGGAGTTCATGCGCCAGGTCTCGGCCGACCTCAAGGATGCCGGGCGCATCGATGGCCTGTCGGAATACCGCATCTTCTTCCAGCTGGTGCTGCCGCTGGTGCGCCCGGCGCTGGCCACGGTCGCCGTGTTCAACATGATCCCGATCTGGAACGACCTGTGGTTCCCGCTGATCCTGGCCAACAGCGAAGAAACCAAGACGCTCACGCTCGGCAGCCAGGTCTTCATCGGCCAGTTCGTCACCGACTGGAATGCGGTGCTGTCGGGCCTGTCGATGGCGATCCTGCCGGTGATGATCCTGTATATCATCTTCTCCAAGCAACTGATCCGCGGCATCACCTCGGGGGCGGTGAAATGATACGGGTGCTGGTCGCGGGGCTTGGCAACATGGGGCGCAGCCACGCGCTGGCCTATCATGAAAGCCCCGACTTCGAGATCGTCGGGCTGGTCAACCGCACGGCGCCCGACTTGCCGGATGCGCTGCGCGGCTATGCGTTGCTGGACGACTTCAAGACCGCACTGGCGCAGACCCGGCCCGATCTGGTCTGCATTGCCACCTACACCGACAGCCACGCCGACCTGGCCGTGGCCGCGATGCGCACCGGGGCGCATGTGTTCGTGGAAAAACCGCTGGCGGCCACTGCCGCCGACGCCCGCCGCGTGGTTGATGTGGCCCGTGAAACCGGACGCAAGCTGGTGGTGGGCTACATCCTGCGGGTGCATCCCAGCTGGCAACGGCTGATCGCCGAAGCGCGCGCCCTTGGCGGGCCCTATGTGTTCCGGCTCAACCTCAACCAGCAAAGCACCGGCGAACAGTGGGAGGTGCACAAGGCGCTGATGCGCTCCACATCCCCGATCGTCGATTGCGGGGTGCATTACGTCGATGTCATGTGCCAGATCACCGATGCGCGCCCCACCCAGGTGCGCGGCATGGGGCTGCGGCTGTCGGAAGAAATTGCCGAGGACATGTATAACTACGGCCATTTCCAGGTGCTGTTCGAAGATGGGTCGGTCGGCTGGTATGAAGCCGCCTGGGGTCCGATGATCTCGGAAACCGCCCATTTCGTGAAAGACGTGATGTCACCCAAAGGCGCGGTGTCCATCGTGGCTGCAGACAGCGGCGGCTCGGCCGATATCGACAGCCACACGCGCGTCGGCACCTTGCGCGTGCATGACACCGACACTGGTGACCGGCTCATCGATCTCCCGGATGAGCCGGGCCACCAGGAGCTTTGCAATGCCGAGGCCGCGCTTGTGGCCGACGCCATCACCAACGACCGCGACCTCGGCCGGCACATGCAAGACGCGCTGGCATCGCTTTCCATCTGTCTGGCCGCCGACGAAAGCGTGCGCTCTGGCCAGCCCGTCAAACTGTAAGGGAAACACGACATGGGATCCTTGGCGCTCAAGAACGTCTGCAAGTCATTCGGCAATGTCGAAGTGCTGCACAACATCAACCTCGAGGCGGAGGAAGGCGAATTCATGATCTTCGTCGGCCCCTCGGGCTGCGGCAAGTCCACGCTGCTGCGCATCATCGCCGGGCTGGAAGATGCGACCTCTGGCGATGTGGAAATCGCCGGCGACCGGGTGAACCACCTGCCACCGTCCAAACGCGGCATCGCGATGGTGTTCCAGACCTACGCGCTATATCCGCACCTCACGGTGAAAAAGAACATGAGTCTCGGGCTGAAACAGGCCGGAGAGGATGCGGCCAGGATCGAGGAACAGGTCAAGAAGGCCGCCGACATGCTTGAGCTTGGGCCCTACCTTGACCGGCGCCCGGCCGAGCTTTCGGGTGGCCAGCGCCAGCGTGTCGCCATCGGCCGCGCCATCGTGCGCGACCCCAAGCTGTTCCTGTTCGATGAGCCGCTTTCCAACCTTGATGCCGCGCTACGCGTCAATACCCGGATCGAGATTGCCGACCTGCACCGCCGGCTTGGCACCACCATAGTCTACGTCACCCACGACCAGGTCGAGGCAATGACGCTGGCCGACCGGATCGTCGTTTTGCAGGACGGCTATGTCGAACAGATCGGCGCACCGATGGAGCTGTATAACGACCCCGACAACATGTTCGTGGCGGGTTTCATCGGGTCACCGGCGATGAATTTCCTTGACGCCCGGCTGCTTGACATGCCGGCCGAGGTGGCCACCATCGGCCTGCGGCCCGAAGCGATCTCGCTTGGCTCCGAAGGCCCGATCAGTGGCAAGGTCAGCCACCTCGAACACCTGGGCGCCGATACCAACGTGTATTTGCACGTCGACGGAAAATTGCTGACGGTGCGCCTGTTCGGGCAGCAGGACTTTGAGGTCGGCTCGACCGTCCATTTGCAGTTCGCGCCGGACGCGGTCTATCGTTTCGACAAGGACGGCAAACGCATTCGTTGAACCGCTCTGGCTTCGGCTAGTAGACGTCGCCCTTGTCGACACGCCTGGAAAACTCGGTGTCCTGGCCCTGGGCCAGCAACCTGGCCTGTTCGACCCAGCGGTCACGGGTCACGCGGCCTTTGAACCCTTCAAGGTTGGCATCGACCCAGGCGATTTCCTGATCGGTCCAGGCCGCGATCTGGTCAAAGTGCCAGAACCCCATAGTGTTCAGCAACTTTTCCAGCTTCGGCCCGACCCCCTTGATCTTTTTCAGATCATCCGGCTTGCCACCCCGCGGCGCATCCAGTGTCGCCGGGCGCGCGCCTTCGTTCGTGCCCTCGATCACGCCGTCGCCGTCATAGTCCTTGTCGCCATCATCCTGGGCGGTCGCGGGCGCGGCCAGCGTGCTGGAAACCTGCGCCTCAAGTTGCGATATCCGGTCCTGATGCACGCGTCCCGCCGCGCGGCAGCTTTCAAGATCACGCTCAAGCTGGGCAATACGCGCCTTGTGTTCGGCCCCGTCGCCGCGGCACCTTTCAAGCTCGGCCCGCAGCCGGTCTGCTTCGCTGGTGTCGATCTGAACGTCGCCCCGCCGCCCCCAGAACAGCCATCCGGCAATCAGCCCGACCAGGGCCGCCAGTGCCAGCAGCCCCCAGATTTCGGCCAGCAAAAAATCCCATTCGCGAAACATGCTACTCTCCCTTACTCATTCCTGAAATTCCGTCCAGCTCAGCGTCGTGCGCCGGTTTTTCGCGCGCCCCGCATCGGTGTCGTTGGCCGCGACTGGCTGACTTTCTCCGTAGCCTCTGGCGCTGATCCGGTCCGCCGGCACACCGCGTGCGATCAGCGCGTCGACCACCGCTTGCGCGCGCTCCTGGCTGAGAGCGAGGTTCGCCTGCCAGTCGCCGGTATCATCGGTATGCCCGCCGATTTCAACCTTCAGCCCGCCGTTCTTCACGCAGTTCAGCACGACCCCCGCAATCGAATTGATCGCCCGCACCGATGTCGGGTCAAGCCGGGCCGAACCGCTCAGAAAGTTGATCCTGGCGCTGGCCAGAGCCGCCTCGGAGGCAGCCGCGCAGCTTTTTGCGCTGGTCTCGGTCGCATCCGGCACCGGCAGCCAGTAACCGCCCTGAAACACCTGCTTGCCCGACACGACATTTTCGCGCGTTGCGCCTTCTTCCGGCTGGCTTGAGGGCGTGGCAACCGCGACCACCGCCCCGTCGCCAAAGCTGCGGGCCAGTGCGTCCTGAATCGCCCCGGCCTCAACACCCGGTGACACCTGCGCTTCAAGCCGCATGCGCCCGGCGTCGCTTGTCATGCGATAGCTTTCCAGGTCCGGCAGCCAGTCCGCGAGGGCCGCAAGCCGCGCCTGTAGTGCCTCTGCCGCCGAACTGTCGCCAACCCTGGCCACTGTCGGCGATCCCTCCACCTTGTCCAGACCAAGCGCCTGGCCAATGGCCGTCAGGCTGGCCCCGCGCGGCAGCTTGCCGTCAACCGTTGCGCCCCGGGTCGCGCTGTAGTCGATCACGAAGGCCGGCGGCGTTCCATCATCCAGAAGCGTGATGTCGGTGCGTGCCACATAGCCGTCCGGCAGGTCGGCCAGCGCGGCCAGCGCCGCCTGCTGTTCTTTCGGCGTTTCGGCTTCTCCGGTCAGCGTCAGAGACCTGTCCGACAACACCATTTCACCGCTGTTCAGCGGCCCCAACGCCTCAATCCCGATGAAGGCCGCGGCGGTCCATCCGCCATCGGGCGCCCCGGCTGCCAGCCTGAAGGCACCTGCGGCCTCGCCGACTTCTGCCAGAAGGGCAGCACGGGCATCTTCGCTTGGGGCAACACCGACAGCTTCCAGACCCATTTCCGTCTTGGTCGCCTTCAACTCGAACGGTGTGACGATGTCCAGCAGCGCCACCACATCGACAACCGCTACATAGCCTTCGGGCAAGGCCGCAAGCAGCTTTTCGGCCTGTGTCTTTTCAATCGGGGTCGCTGACACGCCGGTCAGTGTCAGCAGGCGGTCGGACAGCACCATTTCGCCCTCGTCCAGGGTGTCGAGCGCTGTCAGACCCAGGCTGGCTGCGTCAATCCATGCGTCGTCAGGCACCCCGGCTGCCAGGCGCAGATGCGTCATCGGGCTGCCGGTCTTTTCCACCAGCAGATCGCGGGCCTGTTCGCTTGGGATCACCCCCCAATAGTCTTGCCGGCCGTCCAGTTTGCCGCTGCCAAACTCGAACGGTGACGCAATTTGCAGGATCGGAGTGATGTCGGCCTTTGCCGTGTAGCCGTCCGGCAGATCGCCAAGAATGGCTTGGGCTTCGGCCTTTTCGATCGGGGTCAGGGCCTTGCCCGTCACTGTCACCGTCCGGTCGCTGATCGCAAGCGCACCCTCTTTCAGCACCGCCAGCGCCGCAAGCCCGCGGGCCACGGCGTCTTTCCAGTTCGCATCGGGAACGCCGGCGGCAAGAACCAGCGGCTGCGCCATTTCGGCACCGATCGTCTGGCCGATCTCGTCGCGCACGGCCTCGCTTGGGACATTGCCCGCGTAGGTCTGCACGCCCGCTTCCAGTTTGCTCGTAAAGACAAAGGGGGCCGCGGTTTCGAGCACATCCAGCGAGTCCACGACAACCCGGCGTCCGGGCGTCGCTTCGAGCGCGGCCAGCAGGCTGTCATGCTCTTGCGGGTCATTTGCCAGGCCGCGCACAACGATGTCGCGCCCGGAGACGCGGGTTTCGACCCCGTGGACCGAGCCGGTTGCAACCGCCGCAGCTTCGGCCGCGATCCTGGCTTCAATGTCCTTGGCCTGATGGCCGCTGGCATACCAGCCCAACAGGCCAACGCCCAAAATCAAGACCAGGAATCCAAGTAGTCTGCGCATACTGCCCCCAACGTTTACTCAACGGCCACCTGAGGAAGACTTAGAACATGAAAGC
>JALSJL010000428.1 GCA_026989405.1 Marinosulfonomonas sp.
GCAACATGGCTGAATATCTCGAGCGCTTCGACGAATTTGACGCAGGCCTCGAACCCGCCCTTGATGGCAAAGCTGAAAAGCGCGCCGGCGCCGCGCGGGCATATCCTGGGCACCCGTGCGTGATAGGGCGAAGACGGCAGCCCGGCGTAGGTCACGAACTCGATCCGCGGGTCGTTTTCCAGCCACTGCGCCAGCTTGAGCGCGTTGGACACATGCTTGTCCATGCGCAGGCTGAGCGTTTCGATCCCCATCAGCGTATAGTGGGCGGCCTGCGGGTTCATTGTCATGCCAAGGTCGCGCAGGCCGACGGCGATGCCGTGAAAGGTGAAGGCAAGCGGGCCGAAAGTCTCGTGAAACTTCAGCCCGTGATAGGCCGGTTCGGGTTGGCTGAGGGATGGAAACCTGTCATCGGCCGACCAGTCGAACGTGCCGCTGTCAACCACCGCGCCGCCGGTGACGGTGCCGTTGCCGGTCAGGTATTTCGTGGTCGAATGCACGACCAGCGCCGCGCCGTGTTCGAACGGGCGGCACAGGTAGGGGGTGGCCGAGGTGTTGTCGACGATCAGCGGCAGGCCGGCGCCACGGGCGACGTCTGCCACGGCATCGAGATCGGTGATGTATCCCCCGGGGTTGGCGATGCTTTCGCAGAAAACCGCGCGCGTGTCTTCGTCAATCGCGTCGCGGATTGCGTCGAGATCGTCGAAATCCACGAATTTCGCCGACCACCCGAACCGCTTGATGGTATGCGAAAACTGGGTGACGGTTCCGCCATACAACCGGGTCGAAACAACCACGTTTCGCCCCGGTGCCATCAGCGGGAAAAGCGCCATGATCTGGGCCGCATGCCCGGATGAGCAGCACACCGCGCCCACGCCGCCTTCCAGCGTTGCGATGCGTTCCTGCAAGACGGCGACCGTGGGGTTTGTCAGGCGCGAATAGATGTAGCCGACCTCTTGCAGGTTGAACAGGGCGGCCGCGTGTTCGGCATCGCGAAACACATAGGCCGTGGTCTGATAGATCGGCGTCTGGCGCGCTCCGGTGGCCGGGTCCGGGCGGCTGCCGGCATGGACCTGCAGCGTATCGAACCCGTAGCTTTTCGCAGTGTCGGACATTCAACTCTCCCTTCCTGACATATCGGCCGAAGCCTAGGCGGCGCCTCGCGCCGGGGCAACCGCAGAAATCCACTGACAAAAG
Source organism: Marinosulfonomonas sp. (assembly GCA_026989405.1). Taxonomy (GTDB): domain Bacteria; phylum Pseudomonadota; class Alphaproteobacteria; order Rhodobacterales; family Rhodobacteraceae; genus JAJRUE01. The sequence continues at coordinate 1,195 of JALSJL010000428.1, forward strand.
AAGGATTTCCCGATTATCCTTGCATATCGGCAACGCCGTGCCAAAACTGCAGGCGTTTGCGAAACAAGGATAAAACGCCATGCCGACCCCGTTTCATCTTGCGATCAACGTGACCGATCTTGCCGCTGCCCGCAGATTTTACGGCGCGGTGCTCGGGTGCCGGGAAGGGCGCAGCACCGACACCTGGGTCGACTTCGATTTTTTCGGCCACCAGCTCAGCCTGCACCTGGGGGAACCCTTTGCCAGCGCGCCGACCGGCAAGGTCGCGGGAAAAAACGTGCCGATGCCGCATTTCGGCGTGGTCCTGGGCCATGCGGACTGGCGCAAGCTGGCCGACCGGCTGCAGGATGCGGGCATCGACTGGATATTGGCGCCATCGGTCCGGTTCGAAGGAGAGCCCGGCGAGCAGTGGACGATGTTTTTCCGCGACCCGTCCGGCAACCCGATCGAGATCAAGGGCGTCCGGGACATGGCCGGGGTCTTTGCCTCCGCAACCTAGCGCATCCAGAACCCGGCCTTTCTGATGCGGTTGCGGATCATCTGTTCGCGCCGGGGAAGGTTGTCGCGGTCAAACATCGCGCGCACCTTGTCGCCGCGGCCCTGATAGACCATCCGCTTGATCGGTTCGTATTGCTTCAGGCGTTTTTTCAGCTTGTTGGGGGCGCAGACCTCGTGCAGCACGTTCACCACATGGTCGCTTTCGCGCGCATAAAGCAGCGGGAACGTGCGGTAGTGGCAACTGACCGAGCCGTCCAGCACCCCCGGTTTCAGCGTCTCGCGCCCGCCGCCGAACGAATGGATCACCAGCGGAAGGGCCACCTGGTCAAGCCACGGGTTCAGGGTCTGGGCGGCCAGCGCCGGGCCGGGGTTGCGGCGGATTTCCAGGGCATAGTCCAGAAACCGTTGCCCGAATTTGCGCGGGCAACTGCCGAAAAACCAGCCCGCGTTGAAATACAGGTAGCGCCGCCAGTAGTCTTCCGGTTGCGCAAGGTCCAGAGAGCTTTCGAAATCAAGCCCGAAACGGTCGTAGAGCGATTGCCAGATGTCACGGTAGCCGGCACCGTAAAGCTGCGGCTGCGGCCAGGTGCCCTCGACCCGGCCCGAGGCAGAGGGGCGCGCGAAATCGAAGGGCACATCGCCCAGCCTGCCGGTGATCAGCGTGTCGGTATCAAAGAACACGAACGGCTCGGCTTCGGGCATCGCCAGGAGCGCCTCGATCTTGTTGCCCTGCGGGTAGGATGCGCCAAAATGGCGGGCCTCGAAGTCGACGATCTCTGCGCCGTATTCGCTTGTCAGAAAGGAACGGGTGTCGTCATCCAGCCTGACGTTTCGTCCCCAGGCGCCGCCGGCAACCGGCTCGGCCACGATCAGGCGGCCGGAAAACCCCGGATCGCAGTGGCGCAGGGATGCGGCAAACAACAGGGCCTCATGCGCCAACCGCCCGTTCTGGGCGACGATGACGACATTGAACTGCTCGTTTTCTTTTTTGCCTGTTGCCATGTCCCACCGGTCGGGCCCGACTTGTTTGCGCGACTATAGACGCGAAATTGTGCGCGGGGAAAGATGGCGCAGCACGGACAGGCGCCCGGACCGTCGGTTTTGTCCGTTTTTCATCCGGGCGTGCCGGCAAAATTTTCCGGCAACCGCGCCGAAGCCGGCAAGTTTTGTCGCAAAGGGAATCATTTGCCTACCTCCTAACTCCGCCCGCGTGGCCGCAGGCGTCGGGCGCCGGGGCTGGCCGGGGCATCGGAAAACCGGTGGCGTTGTCAAAAAAGATCGTTATTACAACCTGTTGTCAGATGTGCGATGCCGCCGGTCGCGGCTGACGTTAGGAAATGCTTGCGCTGCGGGGTAAAGCATTGAAAAACTGTTTGTCATTCAGGTCGACCCCAACCAATCAGGTTGAATCCGGCCAAAGCGGAGAAATCGAACCTTGTTCGACAAGTCACCCGAAAAAAAACCATCTGACAGGAAAGGAAAATCCATGACAAAGATGCCACGGATTCTATTCGCGGGTCTGCTGGCCAGCTCCATGCTGGTCACGCCCACGCTCGCGGCCAACGTGCCCGACGGCACCAAGCTGGCCGACGATCAGACATTCACCTACCGTTTGCTTGACGAATTCACCTCGGTCGACCCGCAGGTCGTTGAAGACGTGTCCGGCTCCGACATCGTGCGCGACCTCTTCGAAGGCCTGTTCAACCAGGATGCCGATGGCAACCTCGTTCCGGGCGTCGCGCTGGAATACACCACGAACGACACCAAGGACGTCTACACGTTCAAACTGCGTCCCGAGGCCAGGTGGTCAAACGGTGATCCGGTTGTTGCGGGCGATTTCGTCTACGCCTGGCAGCGTCTGGTGGACCCGGAACTGGGCTCGCCCTATTCGTGGTTCGGTGAACTGATGTCGATCGAGAACGCCGCCGCGATCATCGCCGGCGACAAGCCGAAGGAAGAACTGGGCGTCAAGGCCATCGACGACCACACGCTGGAAGTCAGGCTGACCAACTCGCTGCCCTATTTCCCGCTGATGACAACGCATTCCTCGACCTTCCCGGTTCACAAGCCGACGGTCGAGAAGTTCGGAACCGACTGGACCAAGCCGGGCAACATCGTGTCCAACGGCGCCTATGTGCTGACCGAGCATGTTCCGTCCGAGCGTTCGGTGCGCGAGCGCAACCCGATGTACTGGAACAACGACGAAACCGTCATCGAAAAGGTCGTCGCTCTGGTCATCAACGACGACAACGTGGCGCTGACGCGTTACTTTGCCGGCGAACTCGACCGCACCGACATCCCGTCGGGCCAGTATCCGAAACTGAAGGCCGAGTATCCCGAAGAAGCCATCAGCGCGCCGCGCCTTTGCTCGTATTACTACATCATCAACCTTGGTGAGAACGGGCCGGAGTATCTGAAGGACGTTCGCGTCCGCGAAGCGCTCAGCCTGGCGGTTGACCGCGACGTGATCGTCGACAAGATCCTGCAGGGCGGCCAGTTCCCGGCCTATACCTTCACCCCGGCAGCGACCGCCGGCTTCCAGGTGCCTGACGTGCCTGCGGCCAGCATGACACAGGCCGAGCGCGACGCGAAGGCCAAGGAACTGCTGGCGGATGCCGGCATGGGCGACGGCATGGACGTCAAGCTGATCTACAACACCTCCGAAGGGCACAAGAAGATCGCCGTGGCGATTGCCCAGATGTGGAAGACCAAGCTGGGCGCCAATGTCGAACTGGCCAACCAGGAATGGAAGACCTTCCTGGAAACCCGTGGCAACGGCGACTATGAAATCGCCCGCGCCGGCTGGTGCGGCGACTACAACGAAGCCTCGACCTTCCTCGACCTGATGAACTCGCAGTCGGGTTACAACGACAGCAAGTACAACAACCCGAAGGTTGACGAACTGCTGGCGGCAGCGAAAACGGCCGACGATCCGCAGCCGCTCTATACCGAGATCGAACAGATCATCGCACAGGATGTGCCGATCATTCCGATCTACCACTATGCGATCAACATGATGCTCAAGCCGACCCTCAAGGGCTGGCCGATCCAGAATGTCGAGCAGAACTGGTATTCGCGCGACTTCTACAAGGTTGCCGAGTAACCCCTTCGTTCTGAACTGATTGCTTCGGCCCCCCGGTATTCAGGGGGGCCGCGGCCTTCGCAACGGGTGGCTTCTCATGCTCAATTTCATCATCAGGCGGCTTCTGGTCGCGATACCGACGCTGTTGATCCTGATCGTGATCAGCTTTTTCCTGATGCAGCTGGCGCCGGGCGGCCCGTTCACCTCGGAACGGCCCTTGCCGCCGCAGGTGCTGGCCAACATCCAGGCGAAATACGGGCTGGACAAACCCTTGCTGCACCAGCTCTGGGTGTACATGAAGGGCATACTTCTGCACTTCGATTTCGGGCCGTCCTACCAATACAAGGACCGCTCGGTAAACGATATCATCGCGCAGGGCTTCCCGATCACGCTGAAATACGGGTCGATCTCGTTTGTCGTGGCTGTCGCGATCGGCGTTTCGCTTGGGGTCATCGCCGCCATCCGCCACAACACGCGGCTTGACTATGCCGCGACCGGCACCACGTTTTTCGCGCAAAGCCTGCCGAATTTCGTGATGGCGCCGATCCTGATCATCGTGTTCACATGGCAGCTTGGCTGGCTGCCGGGTGGCGGCTGGAACGGCGGCCAGTGGCAATACCTGGTGATGCCGGTGATCGCGCTGTCCACGTCCTACTTCGCCTCGATTGCGCGGATCACGCGCTCGTCGATGCTCGAGGTGCTGAACTCGAATTTCATCCGCACGGCCCGCGCCAAGGGGCTGCCCGAGCGCGTCATCATCTGGCGCCACGCCATGAAGCCCACCATGATGCCGGTGGTGTCCTATCTGGGCCCGGCCTTCGTGGGCATGATCACCGGCTCGGTGGTGATCGACCGCTATTTCAACACCGGCGGCATCGGCGCAAGCTATGTCAACTCGGCGCTCAACCGCGACTATTCGGTGATGCTGGGGATCACCATCCTCTACGGCGGCCTCACCATTCTTTTCAACCTGGTCACAGACGTGCTCTACGCCTGGCTCGACCCGAAAATCAGGTATTGAGCGATGGGTATGGTTCACGACATCGATCGGGTCGACCGCATCGCCGAGAAACTCGCCGAAGCGGAACAGATCAAGGGGCGTTCACCCTGGCAGGACGCGATGACGCGTTTCTTCCACAACAAGGCGTCCGTCGGCTCGCTGATCGTGCTGGGGCTGATCTTGCTGTTCACCATCGTCGGGCCGTATTTCGCCGTCTGGTCGAACGAGGAAATCGACTGGGACCGGATGGGCGACATCGCCGAGCTTGGCCGCCCCTCGATCGAGAACGGCCACTACTTCGGGCTGGATGACCTTGGCCGCGACCTTTATGCGCGCACCATTCAGGCGACGCGCACCTCGCTCATGGTCGGGGTGATCGGCTCGCTTGTGGCGGTGGTGATCGGCACGCTTTACGGCGCGGTGGCCGGTTTCGCAGGCGGGTGGGTCGACGGGCTGATGATGCGCATCGTCGATATTCTCATCGCCATCCCCTACATGTTCGTGATCATCCTGCTGCTGGTGATCTTCGAGCGGTCGCTGTTCATGCTGTTTGTCGGCATCGGCGTGCTCTCCTGGCTCGACATGAGCCGGATCGTGCGCGGCCAGACGCTCAGCCTGAAGAACCGCGAGTTCGTCGAAGCCGCGCGCGCCGCCGGCGTTGGCTGGTTCACGACCGTGCGCCGGCACATCGTGCCCAACCTGCTGGGCATCGTCGTGGTCTATGCCACGCTGCTGGTGCCGGGCATGATCATGACCGAAAGCTTCATTTCCTTCCTCGGCCTCGGCGTGCAAGAGCCCAACACCTCGCTTGGTGCGCTGATCAACGAAGGCGCGGGCACCATCCTGCGCGGCACGCTCTGGCAGCTGTTCGTTCCGCTGTTTTTCTTCCTCACCATCATCATCAGCCTGTTCTTCATCGGAGACGGGCTGCGCGATGCGCTTGACCCGAAGGACCGCTGACATGGCCCTGCTGACCGTCAAAGACCTGCATGTGACCTTCGACACGCCGGACGGGCCGGTCGAAGCGGTCAAGGGTGTGAGCTTCGAGATCGCCCCCGGCGAATGCCTCGGCATCGTGGGCGAAAGCGGGTCGGGCAAAAGCCAGACCTTCATGGCGGCCATGGGGCTTCTGGCCGAGAACGGCCACACCACGGGCTCGGTCGATTTCGATGGCCATGACCTGCTGCACCTGACGCCCGAGGAACACAACAAGATCCGCGGCGATGAGATCACCATGATCTTTCAGGATCCGCTGACCGCCCTGACGCCGCACATGCGCATCGGCGACCAGATGCAGGAGGTGTTGCGCCTGCACAAGGGCAAGACCGGAAAAGAGGCGATGGACCTGTGCCTGCACTGGCTGGAGCGTGTGCAGATCCCCGAGGCCCGGCGCCGGCTGAGCCAGTATCCGCACGAGCTGTCGGGGGGCATGCGCCAGCGGGTGATGATCGCCATGGCGATGCTGTGCAACCCGCGCCTGCTGATCGCGGATGAGCCGACGACGGCGCTGGATGTGACGGTGCAGGCCGAGATCCTCGACCTGATGGTCGGGCTGCAGAAAGACGAAGGCACGGCGATTGCGCTGATCACCCATGACATGGGCGTGGTTGCGCGCCTGTGCGACCGCATGGAAGTCATGCGGCTGGGGGAATTCGTGGAAAGCGGCACGGCGGAAGAAATTTTCTTCACCCCGAAAAACGACTATACCAGGATGCTGCTCGATGCGATGCCGCGCATTGACGAGCCGAACAAGTCCAGGCCGCTGTCGCCGATCCCGGAGGGTGCCGAAACGGTCTTGCGGGTCGAGGACGTCAAGGTGCATTTCCCGATCCGGCTCGACAAGGGATTGTTCGGCAAGAAGGTTCCGCTGAAGGCGGTCGATGGCGTCAGCTTCGATCTTCGCGCCGGCGAAACGCTGGGGATCGTGGGCGAAAGCGGCTGTGGCAAGTCCACGCTGGCACGCGCCGTTCTGCAGCTTGTGCCGCCGACAATGGGCTCGGTGGCCTGGCTCGGCAAGCCGATCGCGAACCTGAAGCACAAGGCGATGATCCCGTTTCGCAAGGACATGCAGATCGTGTTTCAGGACCCGCTGGCCAGCCTTGATCCGCGCATGACCATTTCGGCATCCATCGCCGAGCCGCTCAAGACATTTCAGCCCGGCCTGACCTCGCGCCAGCGCAAGCTGAAGGTCGCGGAGATGATGGAAAAGGTCGATCTCGACCAGAAGCTGATCAACCGCTATCCGCATGAATTGTCGGGCGGGCAGAACCAGCGCGTCGGCATCGCGCGCGCCATGATCAACGGCCCGAAGCTGGTGATCTGCGACGAGGCGGTCTCGGCGCTGGACGTGTCGATCCAGGCGCAGGTCGTCGATCTGCTGAAGGACCTGCAATCGGAATTCGGCCTGTCGATGATGTTCATCAGCCACGACCTCGCAGTGGTGCGCGAGATCTCGCACCGTATCCTGGTGCTGTATCTCGGGCGCGCGGTCGAGCTTGCCGATCGTGACGCGATCTATGAAAATGCGCAGCACCCCTACACGAAATCGCTGATCTCGGCGGTGCCGATCCCGGACCCGCGCATCGAGCGCACCCGAAGCCGCATCAAGCTGCCGGGAGAGCTGCCGTCGCCGCTCGATCCGGGCGCGACGCTGCGCTTTCTGCCGTCGAAGCTCAAAGCCGGTGAGCGCGACTACGTGCCCCGCTTTGAAGAGGTCGCGCCGGGGCACTGGGTTGCCGAGCACGACCCGCTTGAGGTCATTCTGGCCGGGTAGGGCGGCACTCATCGGCCGCTGTCGTGGCCTCTTCGTGCGCGCCGCCAACGTCAGCAAGGAGCGCCCGAAAGGAAGCGACGCGCGCGCCCGATCCGGTGGACCTTTGCGGCTGCCGGGGCTAGTCAGTCGCCATGGCACAGTCATTTGACACACTCGCAGCATATTACGACCACGGGCATGACGCGCTGATCGATGCGCGCAGCCCGTCGGAATATGCCCTCGACCACATTCCCGGTGCGATCAACCTGCCGGTTCTCAGCGACGAAGAGCGCGCCCGCGTCGGAACAATCCATGCCCGGGACAGCGCGTTTTCCGCAAAAAAGGTCGGCGCTGCACTGGTTGCCCGCAACATCGCCGTCCATCTCGATGGCCCTTTGTCGGGCCACGACGGCGCCTGGCGACCGTTGGTCTATTGCTGGCGCGGCGGGCAGCGCTCGGGGGCATTCGCGACCGTCCTGAAACAGGTCGGCTGGCGGGCTGACACCATCGAGGGCGGCTATCGCGCCTATCGGCGGCAGGTGGTGGCGGCGCTGTATGAAAACCCGCTGCCGCACCGCCTTCTGGTTCTTGAAGGCCATACGGGAACCGGCAAGACCGAGCTGCTCGACATTCTGGCGCGGCGCGGGGTGCAGGTCGTCGATCTGGAAGGGCTGGCGGCGCATCGCGGTTCTGTCTTTGGTGCGGTGGCCCGGCCGCAACCGGCGCAACCGGCGTTCGAAGGCGCGCTTGCGCGGGCCTTTTGCGGGCTGGACCCGCAGCGACCGGTTCTGGTCGAAGCCGAGTCGTCAAAGATCGGCAACCTGCTGATCCCGCCTTCGGTCTGGAAGGCCATGCGCGCCGCACCCAGGCTGCGCATCGAGGCGCCGCTCGAGGCGCGCGCGGCCTACCTCACGCGCGCCTATGCCGATATCACGCAGGATGCGGCGGGCCTCGAAAGGGTGCTGGAAGGCCTGATCCGGCACCAGGGCCACGAGCGCGTCCGGCACTGGCAGGAACTGGCCCGGGCAGGCGATGTCACGACGCTGGCAAGCGAACTGATGCACTTTC
>JALSJL010000429.1 GCA_026989405.1 Marinosulfonomonas sp.
CCCCATGATGCGCTGGGTGGCTTGCCACCCAGCCTGTATGCAAACCGAAAGGCCGGAAACTCTACTTATGAACTGTCCGCTTGACGGGGAAGCTTACGTAACTGCATTCCATCCAGCATGAAAAGCCGGCCCAAAACGCGTTTGTTGAAAGCTTCAAAGGCAAGTTCCGTGAGTACTGCCTGAACCTGCACTGGTTCGCCAGCCTGGATGACGCGTGTTCGATCATCGAGGACTGAAGGTTTCGCCGGGCTTGTTTGCAAAATCGGCGGCTTGATAAGATCGTTTTCCCACATTCAGGTTGGCTCTGTTTTTGGGTACGATCATCGTTGCTGGCCTACGGCATCGCAGGCAGCATGATCCGGAAAGGCGACTGCTGGGACAATGCGGTGGTGGGAAGCTTTTGGTTTCCTGAAAACGTAGCGGGTCTACTGGTGGAGTTGCCCAACACTTCTAGAAGCCCGGTGGGACATCATTGACTAAAGTGTGATGTTCTATAACAGGCATTGGCTTCATTCCTAGCTGGGTTACCAAAGCCCGAACATTTTCGTAAAAAAGGCCAACTGCACAATGTAGTTTAACTGGGGTGTCCGATAGGGCTTGACCATGTCTGAGCCGCGCGCAATATTCTGAGGGGAATTTTAATATTGAGCAAACGCCCGGTATGAGACTTACTCAGCCACTTTGGGGATTCCGTGGACGAACCAATCTTCTCGTCATGAATCGGAACTGCCCGCCAGCCTGATCTGACATGAAAGGAGATGTCGACCTATAAACATATTCACGAAGGCTAGAGCTAGGAGTGAAAATCATGCTCCTCGCGGAAAACCACGAGAAGCATGATTGGCTGTGTATTTTAAGCCCCCAGCCTGGGCTATTCCCTTGGAGGGAGGAATTCTAGACGCAACTGTCCTGTCGTCTTAACCAGAGCTTTTCGGATGCTCCTCTGCATCTCAGCGTTTTACGCTTGCACTGGCGCATTGGTGCTGCTTTCCTTAGCAGCCCGTGTAGGACTCTTTCCCCTACGATGTTACACCTCACGGTGTTAAACAGCTGCTTTATTTAGACTCGCGAACTACGAGTATTGGACCGAGTCTATAATCGGATGTTTTTTTTGTCAAATTGGCCTTGATCCCCGGATAACTTTCGGTCGAAGCTGACGAAAAAAGCGCACGCTGCGGGAGTTACGGCGAAAAGCCAAGGGGCCCAACTTTCACTCCACAGGTGCACCAACGCCAAGACTACAAACATTTTAGGCCAAGATCGAGATTGAGTTCACCGATGAGAAGCTCACCAGCCATGGGGGTTGGATGTATCTTGGACGCCTGTTCAGGCAGTTGAGGCTGTGAAGGCGTATCGGGAGGTCGATTTGCCTGAAGCGGCGTCGTCGAGGCGCCTCGTATGCCCGGATGCTGCTCTTCGCTGGCGGCTTATCAATTAGCAGGGGGGCGCCCATTCGGATGTGGATGTGCTGCGCGAGGATGCGGTGCCGGACAGTGGCCGCGTGGGAGCGTCTCTGATTCCGTTTCACCGCGACGGAGGTGGCGACGCTGGAGGCCGTAGTGCAGTCGGTGACCCGGGGAAGGTGGTGCCTGCGGTGATCGCCCACGAGGTGGACAGTCGGGGCTATCTGCCGGTGTTTGTGGTTGGCAGCGCCATTGAAGTGGAACGGCGGCTGTTCGAGGGCGCGGCGAAAGGCTATAACGGGCAGATGCAGTATTGACTGCATGGGGTCTTTGTCGGCTGCATCAGGACGGGGTGTCGGTCACCGAAGGCTGGCAGGCGCAACTGGAGGCTGTGGCCCGGTGGATTGACAGGAACACACCCGTTTGGGACCATGTCGATCATGCCTGCTACAGCCACGACTTCGCGGACTTCTGCCACACTCAGGGCTGGGACTGCTCGGTCAGCGTGAGCCATGACGGCTTCCGCCGCCCGGTGCTGGAGAGTATCGAGGACCTTCCCGATGCGGCCTGGACCGACATCGGTCTGGCTGAGGCGGCTACCCTGACCAGGCACCGGCCCCATGGCTGGTGCGAACCCCCTTATGTGGTCGTACGCCGCACCCATGATGGCCTTCAGGGGCGTCTGCATCCGGCCTATACAGTCATCCTGGTCTCTCTCGTGACGATCTGCCATTGGAGGAGCTGATCCGCCGGCACCGACAGAAGCGGGGTCAGGAGAATGCCTTCAAAGGATCTCTGATCGATCTGGTCCTGCATCACCCGCCTTGTCGGGCCTTTCATACCAGCCAAGCCTACTGCCTCTGTGGTCAGCTCGCCCAGTTGCTGTTGCACATGATCCAGTACCACCTGTTGCCAGCCAGGGCACGCCGCCATGGTATCCGCCCCATTATCCGGCACCTGATCCGCACTGTGGCACGGCTGGTCCACAGTGCCCGACGGTGGCGGCTGGACTTTTCAAAGACGGCGTTCCGGCTTGACTGGCTCTATCACGCCGTCTGTCAACTGGAGTAGCCGGCACCCATTCTTGTTGCAAAAGAACTGGGAGCGCCTGGCTCAGGGACGCCTTATGCCTTGACCGACGTTACGACTCTGACCTCCGCCCCCCTGCCCCAGCATCACTGTTCAGTGCAGAAGCCGTCTTGCTGATTTATTTGTTCTTCACAGCGGCACTACCTCCACTTACAGGCGATCAGAATGAGCCATCGTAATCCTGGGGACTACAGTCTACCAAGGGCTCAAGGATCGAAGGGGAAAGATACCTTTTCCGCAAACTGAAGTGCAGATTGTTTTCCTCATGTGGTTCGCATGCGAACCGGTGTTGAGCTGATCTGTAAAGCCCCTCACCTGCTTGACCCAGAATGACAAACTCCATTTCAGTAAAATAATATCGGAGCCTTTCCTCCTGCTCATCCTGTAACCAGATATGACCGATTATAGCTTTTCTTCCACAGCACCAGTACCGCTGCAATCCCCGCTGCCACAGTGGCGCGCATGGCCCAGGTGTACAGCCGCCGCCGGCGTTCGCGCCGTTTCATGCGTTCACGCTCCGTTGTGATGCGTTCGGCCAGTTCAACATATACTGAGTTTCGGGTCATGGTATTCCTCACTTAAAGAATGTGGACTTTCTGAGGGACGTATTTGCAGTCGTAATGGTAGGCATCACAGACCTTGAGTATGAAGTACAGGTCTCCGGGAACCTCATTCGGAATGAGGTACAGGTTCATTGAAACGGCATATTGAAAGGGATCACAGCGGACGTATCCATCGGTGTTCATGTCGCACTGAATGGTGTTTTGGAAGCCGCAGAACAAGCTCCCGTCGTCCGAGCAGTTCCAGTATTTATTGAGATCACCATCGATCAGGCCCGTGCCATCCCCAAGTTCGTTGAGCACATCGTCCTCGCTGAAGTACAGCCAGATAAAGAACAGGGGTATGGACTCCACATCCCAACGGATCTGGAATGCGCCATTGTTGATCGAGGGATCGATGACCGGAGTGCCATCGGGCAAGGCTGGAGCGTTCCCGATCACCTTGAATTCGTGGATTTGGGTGGGAACCGAGACGGATCCGTTGTTACCGCTTCCATTTCCATCGCCATCGCCGTTGTCATCACCGCCCGAACCGCCTCCGCAGGCAGCCAGGGTCAACAACACCCCCACGATAATAAAGTGATAAGCGCGCATCTTCATTGACATTCTCCTTTTTGGATAGATGGACTTTCTCCGTTACATTCTGTCAACCGTATATCTGCAGATTGAGATTACGGCCAAAGAACAGATGGATTTACCCTTGATCGAAGCATCATCATATTCTGTGTCGGATGCACGAGAAAAATGAAAAAACGTTTCCCGAGCATCCCTCTACAGCTCCTGACCAAAAAGATCAAATAGATTAAATCATATTTAAAATTTAAGTCAATTCCATAAAAAACAACCCATAAACAAAGTTTAACTAATATGTGTATTGATTTTTCTGATTATTCTCCTTCACGCTCAATCGTTACTTTCGATGTCAACCCTTGATTTTACCAATGAGTTACCCTCTTAATTACGGCAGTTTGAAAAATTCATACAATCTGCGAGAAAGTCAGCATGGAAGTCCGCTCATTACTAACCAATAAGCTCGCCCCATTTTGGTCGAATTCAAGATGAGCCAAGTGGACATGAACTCAGCAAGTTTCCAACACGCACCTGAATCAAAGAGTAGACAGCACATGAATATCACCCCCTTCGTCGCAATCTCCCTCTCTCTTTCACTGTCCGCCTGCCGGATCGCGGCTCCGTCCGATCCCTACTTGCAGGACTTCAATCCGCGGTATTATGAAGACTGGTCCTGTGCCGATCTGAAGCAGGAGCTGGCCTATGTCCTCGGCCGGCTCAAGCAACGGCATCACGGGTTGAAGTCCGAGAAGAACGAGGACCTGGCGCTGACGGCCACGGGGCTGGCGTTGTTCCCCCCGGCGCTGGCGCTGGTTCGTATCTCGGAGAACGAGGACGACCGGGACTATGCGGCCCTGGTCAAGAGCGCGCAGGGCATCAGCCGCGCAGCCCGCGACAAGTCCTGTCCGGGCATCCCTGAAATCATCGACATGGAGGCATCCTCATGAACCGTATGTTCGTCACTGTACTGGCGGCCGGCATCCTGGCCGGTTGCGCCAAGCCTGCCGATCGCATCGGCGTGATCCACAATGATCCGAATGCGTTTCGCGACATGGATTGCGATACGCTGAAGGTGGAGATCGTGGCCCTGGACGACTGGATCTCGCGCGAGGGCGAGCGGCTGGACCGGCGGGCTTCGGCCGATGGCTTTCAGCTGACCGCCAGCATCCTGATCAGCCCCTTGCCGATCGGCCTCGGCACGGAGGGCAACAACCGCAACGTGATGGAGGAGGAGCTGCGCTTCGGCAAGGCCAAGGGGCGCGCCATCGGCATGCGTCGGGAAGCCATGCGCAAGGGTTGCAGTGGTACGGAGCATTTCCCCGATGAGATCGCGGCCATCGAGCGCAACGACTACCGGTTCGTGCGCGCCGAGGGCGATGCCGTCAATTCCCTGACCTCTCCGGTGCGCGGCAGCGCCAACTATTCGATGCCGTGACCGCCCATGATCGTGTTCGTGATGTCCCGCCGGCAGCTGGATGCCGCCTGGCAGCACTGGATCGATGCCGCGGACTGTGACGCGGCCCGCCGGCAACGCCAGGCCTTGAGGAAGGTGAGCGACACGTTCTTCGATAGCCCGGATGCCCGCGTACTGCGGGCGCCTTCCGGGCTGTACAGTTTCACTCTGGACGATGTACTGAGGACCAGCCGCCAGTGGTTCGATGCTCAGGTTCTACTGCAACCCGACAAGGCCGATGCGATCCGTTCGTGGCAGAGACGATTCGATGCGCACTGGGGCTGTTGGGGGATTGGCGCCAAGCTGGTGGTACGGGAATGCCTGTCGACCGATGACTTCGAGGCCTGCAGCGAGGCCGGTACGGACGAAAGCGTGGCCGCCTGATGCCGATACGCCCGGAAATGAATGCCCGCTACCCAAAGGACTGGGCGCTGCGCAGCCGGTTCGTCCGGTACTTCCGGGCGCGCAACCGCTGCGAATGGTGCGGGGTGCCGAACGGCGCCTGGCGCCATGGCCCGAGCGGCGAATGGACACTGAATGCCGATACGGCAGCTACCTGGTCCAGCACCCGCGCCGGCAAGGTATCAAAGGTCGTCCTCACCTGCGCCCATGTTCACGATCACCGACCGGAGGCCTCGAGCCTGCTCAATCTGGCGGCGCTGTGTCAGCGCTGCCACAACCGTCACGATGCCCCGATGCGCCAGGCACACGCTCGTGAGCGGCGCCGGCGCGCGTCCGGGCAAATGGAGCTGGATGTGTAAGGCCGCTCCGTGCTACAGGTACGGAGACAGGGGATCACCTCGGCGCTGCGCCTGTTCCCTGAGTTGTGCCGCCATTTCTCTGGTCTTGCGTTTGAGACCGTGCCCTCTGGGTCTGCGCATGGTGGTGATTCTGTTCGCCCCCGCCTGCTGGATCTTGTCCAGGTAATGCGATGTGATGTCGAGCCGCGAGTGGCCAAGCGCTTTGGCCACTATCGTGCGTGCTCTCAGTTCTCCAGCTTCTCCCGTCGGAGTGGTACGGTAACCGTCTGTCAGTACCGGCGGTTTGTAGCCGCTGACCTTCTCGTAGAGGTCCTGCGCGAACACGTGCCGCAGCTGGTGGGGCGTAAACCCGATGCCGCGCTTGGTGACGCCACATTTGAGTAGCACGGCGTTGTAGTGGTTGCGCCACTGGTCTTCGCTGAATTCGGCCGGCATCATCGAGCCGCCCTGGGCATCGGCGACTTCCATCGCGTGCCGCAGCAGCGCATGGACTTCTTCGCCGATGATCGGTACTTCTCGGTATCGACCGCCCTTGGGTCCGCGGTACAGGTGCAGGGTGTCGCCCTTGTAGCTCTCCCTGGGGCGCAAGCGGAAGCTTTCACGCTTGCGCAGGCCCAGTTTCCATTGCAGCAGCAGTTGCAGCATCACCAGGCTGTCTTCCATGAACACTCGGTTGAGGACTTCGACGATCTCTTCTTCGCTTTCCGGCAGCCGGTTGGGCACGGCGGGCGCATCGCTGTAGCGTTCACGCGCCGTGGCAGCGTACTTGTCGATGTAATCCTCCAGGTGCGGACAGCCTCCGAAGTGGACCAGGAACCGCAGGTTCGACAGTTTGCTTTGCAGTGTCTTGTAGGTGATGCCGGATTTCTCGAGGCTGTCGAAGACGGCATCGAGGTGCTTCGGCTTGAGCGCGAAGGTCGAACGCGGTTTGTAGCCGTGATCGTAGATGGCCTTGACCACGAACTGAAGGAAGTCCTTGCGCGACTTGCGCGAGCGTTCGCTCAACGGTTTTGTGGAGCGGCGGGTGCTCGAGATGGTGTCCTTGCCGTGGTGTTTGAGCAGGTAGTAGATCGAGCGTTTGAATTCACAGAGGTTGCTGCGTCGCGGCTTGTTTCCGCTGTCGGCGGTCTTCGGTTTTCTCGGTTTCATGTCGTGTTCCTGTGTTCGTTGTACTCAGTGGACCGCGCGCCTCGATTCCGGGCCTTGTTCAGGCGGTGGCGGTCCTGCGTGTAAAGCGTATGTGGTTCGGTTTCTGCTCCGTTGCGCTGCAACTGGCAGTGGCATCGACTTGAATGAGATGGCTTTTGGCCCTACTGCATTTCTGCACTACGGGTCTCGACGCTTCCCGGTCGGTCGGTCTTGCCGCCATGCCGGGCACGGGTTGCACGCGGGGGGTTATGGGCCGCTTCTGGCCTCTCCGCGTGGCCCTCTGTCTGTCTTGAGCCTGCTGTCTGTTCGTTACCTGACGGAACCCCTTGCCTGCCACCAGCAAGGCGTCGGCCGGCTTCCTCTCGATGTGGACCTCGGGCGCGCTGAACGCCGTCATTTCCACTTCGGTACACCCGTCTTGCGGGTCACTGGGTTGCCGCTTTCGATGGACCGTGATGTTTCTTCACGATCGAGTAGACCGATTCCGGTCTTTTGTCGGACCCGCTTCGACGGGCCGAGGGTGAACCAGGTGCTCGATTGAGCCCTGTTCTCTGCTTCCATAGGGGGTTTGAAAACCCCTTTCTGGATGCCATGAGGCGCTTTGGCCTGCTGCTTTTTGTTTATCCTCGCAAGCTACGAGCTTCGGGCATTGCCCGGAATCCCTTTTATTTCTAGCGCATCGGTATTCCCGTGTCAATGGGATTCCGATTTAACACACTCCGTTTCATCTTGATCTTTCCGTCCAACAAGGATTTTTTGTCGCTGTTTCAACCTGTTATTTGACATTAAGGGGACTCTGTATTTTTTTTTCGGTTTATTTATCCGGCCACAGCCGATGGCGTTCCCGAGATCCCCATATGTTTCTGGTTCTACCCAAGGATCGAGCCGCTGTTTTTGCCCAGGCATAACGGATAGAAACACCGCCGCTCTCCACCATTTGTAGGATTTGTCCTACACCAGAAGTCGAATGAAGTCGAATCGACTTCTGGCTCCAGCTGCCAGCACCAAAATTTCTAGTCGATTGAAGTCGATTGAAGTCGATTGAAGTCGAATGAAGTCGAATCGACTTCTAGACCTCTTGAATTCGATGGTCCGAGCATTTATTCTCGGTATCCATAGCGGTGCCGCGCTCTATCAGGCATAAACACTCCCCTCTGTCGATCCGACAGGTCTCCCGGGAGTTGTATCCGTCCCGCGAAGACGAGCCGTTTCTTCGGCCGCGGGCGTAACCACAGGGCCATTGCGCCCATTTTCACCCTCCCCCCTTTCAGATTCCGGTCTCTTCGGTCGTTGATGCCGCCCAGGTCTTCTTGCGCCTCGGGCGCGCTGATCCGTGCCCGGGTTCCGGTGTGCGGGGGTTTCCTTTCAACATCCAGCTACAGGAGACTGTCATGCTCACTATCGCAGCCGTGGATATCGGCTATCGCAACACCAAACTGGTCTATCAGGCCGGTACTCAAGGGAGGGTCCGCTCCCTCCATTTCCCTTCCATCGCGGTCAAGGCTTCCACCCAGATGGCCACCGAGGTGATGAGTCAACGGGACACGCGCCTGGTGCGTGTCGATGACGAAAGCCTCGAGGTCGGTCCGGATGCGCGTCTTCTGCTGGGGCCGCGCAGCAACCAGATCCTGCACGAGGCCTTCGTCGGCACCCTGGAGTACCGGGCGCTGTTCTACGGGGCGCTCAGTTACATCGGTCTGCCGCGCATCGATGTCCTGGTCGGCGGCCTGCCGGTCCGACATATGGAGTCGGGACAGGCAGCGCTGGAGGCCTTCATGCAGGGGACTCATGAAGTGCCGGGGCTGGGCGAGGTGACGGTGCGCAACGCCAAGGTGATCCCGCAGCCGCTGGGCGGCCTGATGCACCACAACACGATGTCGACCGCCCGCAATGATCGGGAGACGGTATTGCTGGTGGATCCGGGCTACTTCACGCTGGACTGGACCGCGGCCGAGGGGTTCCGGCATCTGCCGGCCCTGACCGGGAGTTTTCCGGCGGGGATCTCCAGCGGTCTGCTGGTGGTGGCGGATCTGCTGAGTCGCGAGCTGGGCACTCCGGTCAATGATCTCGATGCCATCGACCGGCAGCTGCGGCGACCGACGTTCCGCTATGGCGGCGTGGAGTTCTCGCGCCCGGACATCGAGGAGGCCCTGCAAGCCGCTCTGAAACCCGGCATCGTGGAGATGCGCAACCGGGTAGGCGCCGCGCTGGGTATCGATCGCATCGTGTTGTGCGGCGGTGGCGCCCTGTTCTACGAGCCGCTGGTCCGCGAGGCCTGGCCGCGGCACGAGGTGACGGTGATGGAGGATCCGTTGATGGCCAATGTCCGCGGTTTCCATGTGCT
>JALSJL010000430.1 GCA_026989405.1 Marinosulfonomonas sp.
AAGTCGGCGCGGAACCTGGGCCGGTTGCGGCTGCAAATGCCGGCGAGGGCGTCACAGGTTTTGCCCGGGACACGGTGTCGGATGAAACGGCCTCCGCGCAGCCAACGGCCCCCGCGCAGCCAGCCGGAACCGGTTTTGTATCGCGCATGCGGTTTGCCTTTCCCGAAGACACCGTTCCCGAGGACACCGGGCCGAAAGCCCCGGATCACACCCCAGACCTGGACCCCGCCACATGATGCCTCAGACAACAGACCCGGACGTGACCGAAGAAGACCTGCTGCGCGCGCAGCTTTACGACTTTCTGGCCGTGCTGCTGGCCGCCCCGCCCGACAAGGCGCTGCTGGCCAAGACCGCCGCGCTGAGCGGCGATGATACCGAGCTGGGGCAGGCTTTTCAGGCCATGGCGCGGGTGGCCGCTGTCACCAGCCCCGCCGGCGCCGAACGCGAGTTCAATGATCTGTTCATCGGCGTCGGGCGCGGCGAACTGCTGCCCTATGCCAGCTATTACCTGACCGGATTTCTGAACGAAAAGCCGCTGGCGGCGCTGCGCCGCGAGATGGACGCGCTGCGCATCACGCGCGCGCCGAACGTCTTCGAGCCGGAAGACAATATCGCGAGCCTTCTGGAAATGATGGCGGGCATGATCACGGGCCGCTTTTCAGGGGTGGTGCCGCTGGAGCGGCAGGCCGAGTTCTTCAACCGCCACATCGCCCCCTGGGCCGGGCATTTCTTTGCCGACCTGGAAGGCGCCAAGGGCTCGGTCCTTTATGCGCCCGTCGGCACGGCCGGCCGGGTCTTCATGGATATCGAACGCGAAGCATTTCGCATGGACGCGGCCTGAGCCGCACAACCCCGCCCGGGCATGCGGCCCGGGCACAACGAAGGGAGGAACACCCGATGGGCAAAAAGTCCGAGGACGGCAAGGCCAGCCGCCGCGACTTTCTCAAGCTTGCATCCGTTTCCGCCCCGGTCGCCGTTGCTGCTGCAACGCTGGCCGGCACGGCGCAGGCGGATGTGATTGCCGAGGACAGCGGCGAGGGTCTGCGCGACACCGCACATACCCGCGCCTATTACGAAAGCCTGAAGTTCTAGCGCTTTCACACGATTGACCAACGGTTGCGAATGGCCCCGCGGTCAAGGAAGGAAATCCGGCGAACACGGTGCATGGCCGGTTCGCAAACAGGGAGAAACACATGCTCAGGAAAAAAACCAACGGGGTTGCGAGACGCCCCCAGCGGACAAGCATCCTGTCGAATATCGCGGAAAAACAGGTTGACCGGCGCGCGTTCCTGCGCGGCTCGGGGCTGGCGATCGGCGGACTGGCGGCGGTCGGCGCCACCGGAGGCATGGTCACGCAGGCCAGCGCGCAAGATGCGATGGGCAGCGCCATCGAGACGGTCAAGACCGTGTGCACGCATTGCTCGGTCGGCTGCACCGTGCTTGCCGAACTGGACAAGGGCGTCTGGGTCGGACAGGAACCCGGATGGGACAGCCCCTTCAACCTTGGCGCCCATTGTGCCAAGG
>JALSJL010000431.1 GCA_026989405.1 Marinosulfonomonas sp.
AAGGGTTTCCGACGCATTGCCACCCGCTATGGCAAACTGGCTCGAAACTTCCTGTCAGCTGTCGCGCTGGCTGCTACAATCCTATGGTGGACTTGATTGAGTCTCGACCCTAGAGCATGTCGCCGCCCCAGGCCATCTTCATGTAGACATCGCCCGCTTCCAGTTCCGCCAGCATCTGGCTGATCCGCTTTTCGCGCGTCGGCGCGCGCTTGGCACGCCCGATCCACGCCAGGTAGTCATTGCGCTGACAGGTCGGGCGCGCGTCGTAGGCATCGCGCAGCCCGCGCCCGTCCAGGTCACGCGCCACATCCTCGGGCATCTGCTGGATCGCGCGTTTCAGCCGGCCGGTATCGGTCGTCTCTGACATCTGAAACCTCCTCCCCCATGCTGCGCCAAAGCGCACCTGCGCGCAATCCCCGCGCAGGTCTCTCTTGTCAGGCTGCTGCCAAACGCTGCGGCCCGCGGCCTTCCAGCCGCACCAACTCGCCCTCGACCTCCATGTTCAGCTTGACCGTGGTCACATGCCAAACGACCGAGCCCAGCCGCGCCAGATCATCCGCCGCCAAACGGCTTTCCACCTCGCCCGACAATTCCTTGAACGCCAGCCCCTCGGCCCCGGCATCGCGCACCGCCGCCAGAATGGCCGCGCGCACCGCCTCGTATTTCCATGTCGGGATATTGGTCACCCCGTCGCGCCCCCTGGTCGGGGTGCGGCATGTCGTCCTCGGTTCATCCGGCATCGCGCAAAGCTCCAGCCCTCAATGGTCGTTGATGTCCTTGTCCCAGATTTTCACCTGCCCGCGGCGCAGTCCGAAGACCTTGCGAAAGACCAGCCAGGTCAGCAGCGACACCACGGCGAAAACCAGCAACAACACGGGCAGCGACGCACCAAGCAAACCGAACCACAAGAGTGCGCCGGTCACGACAGCGCCGATGGCAAAGCCCAACAGCACGTAACCCGGCGCCAGTATTTCCAGCACGGCAAGGACGATCCCGCCGACGACCCAGACCCACCATTCCTGCCACAACATCATTTCCGCCCTTTCAGCATGTCGAACGCCTGGCCAAAGGCATCGATCGCCGAGGTCGGAATGACGATGGTCTGCTTGCCATCGCCGCTACCCAGCGTGGTCAGCGCCTCGACCTGCTTGAGCGCAACCTGATACTGCGCCGCCTCCAGCCCGTTGGCGGCAATCGCCTTGGCCACGGCCTCGGTCGCGTAAGCCTCGGCATCGGCCGAAATCCGGCGCGCCTTGGCCTTCTGTTCGGCGGCATACAGCTCGGCATCCGCGTTCAGCTCGACCGCGCGCTTGGTGCCCTCGGCTTCTGTCACCTGGGCCCGACGCGCCCGTTCCGCGTTCAGCTGCTGCAACATCGCCTCGCGCGTGGCCTGATCCAGGTTTACGTCCAGAATCTCGGCCCGCGTCACCTCGATGCCCCAGTCATCCACGGCATTGGCAACCTGCTCCTGAATTTTCGCGATCAGTTGCTGGCGGTTCGATTGCACCTCGTCCAGCTCCATCTCGCCGATCCCCGCGCGCACGATACCCGCCACCGTGGTGGCAATCGCCGCGTCCACATCGCGGATGCGATACACCGTCTTTTCCGGTTCCAGAATGCGGTAGAACACGCTGGTCTCCACCTGCACCAACACGTTGTCCGCGGTAATCGCGTCCTGGCTGTGCGACGGCAACTGGCGCTCCAGCACCGACACCTTGTGGCGCACCCGGTCCAGGAACGGCACGATGAAGTTGATCCCCGGCCCCAGCACCGAACGCAACCGCCCGAACCGCTCGACCACGTATTTCTCGGACTGCGGCACGATGCGCACGCCCATGAGAATGACGACGACAATAAAGATGGCCAACGCGATGATGACCGCGTTCTGGCCAACGAAATCTGACAATAACTGTTCGAAATCCAATGGTTGTCTCCTTTTCCTTTCGGCGCTGTATCAGATATACAGGGTTTGTTCACGGTTTTTCAGGGGAAAATCCGACGTGCCTGCTCTTTGCAAAGACTGTTTTACCCGGTTCGAAGCCGGACGGCGTTGCCCCGACTGCCACAGCGCACGTGTCATTTCACACCCGGAATTGTCTGATCTGACGATTGCGCATATGGACTGCGACGCCTTCTATGCGTCGGTCGAAAAACGCGACAACCCCGAGCTTGCCGACAAGCCGGTGATCATTGGCGGCGGCAAGCGCGGCGTGGTTTCAACCGCCTGTTATATCGCGCGTATTCGCGGCGTGCGCTCGGCGATGCCAATGTTCCAGGCGCTCAGGCTTTGCCCCGAAGCCGTGGTCATCAAACCCCGCATGTCGGCCTATGTCCAAGCCTCGCGCGCCATCCGCGCCATGATGGACGAACTGACGCCTGCCGTGGAGCCATTGTCGCTTGATGAAGCGTTCATGGACCTTTCGGGCACGCAAAAGCTGCATGGCGCGCCGCCCGCCGAGATGCTGGCGCGACTGGTAAAACGCATGAAGGACGAACTGGGGCTGACCGGCTCCATCGGGCTGTCGCACAACAAGTTTCTGGCCAAGGTCGCCTCTGATCTCGACAAGCCGCGCGGGTTCTCGGTCATCGGCAAGGCGGACACGGCCGAGTTTCTGCAAGACAAGCCGGTGCGCATGATCTGGGGGGTCGGGGCGGCGATGCAGGCTTCGCTTGACAAGGCGGGCATCCGCACGTTTTCCGACCTGCTGCGCTGGGACCGGCGCGACCTTGAGGCGCGGTTCGGGTCAATGGGCGACAGGTTGTATTTTCTGGCCCGCGGCGAAGACCGGCGCCGGGTGTCTGCCAATGCGCCGATGAAATCCATTTCCAACGAAACCACCTTTTTCGACGACACCGCCAGCCTCGACATCCTTGACGGCCACCTTTGGCGGCTGTCACAGAAGGTGTCGGACCGGGCCAAGGCGCGCGGGCTGGCCGGGCGCGTTGTCACGCTGAAACTGAAACGGGCCAACCACAGTCTGATTTCACGCCGGATCAGCCTGCACGACGCAACCCAGGTTGCCGACCGCATCTATCGGCAGGCAAGGGCGCTGCTCGACCAGACCGGAAATCAGGGGCCCTATCGGCTGATTGGTGTCGGGATCAGCGATCTTGTCGATGAAACACAGTCCGACCTGTCTGGTGACCTACTGGACCCGGACGCCCGCAAGCGCTCGGACGCCGAGCGCGCGACGGACAGGATTCGCGAAAAATTCGGGCCGGATGCGATCGTGAAGGGGCGCGCGCTTCGTTAGCGGCAGATGCCCTGCAGGGCTTTCCACTGCACATCGTTCAGAACAGGGCTTGCCGGCGCCTCAAGCAGTCTGTCGGCCTGGCGGGCGGCCCTGATCCGGTCGCCCAGCTTTGGATGCGCCTGGAAATGCGCGACGATCCCGTCAGCATCGCCCCCCTTTTCCAGCAGCCGTTCAAACATCGTCGCCAGCGCGGAAGGAGGCACTCCGGCGTCGGCCAGCGCCTGATGGGCAAACGCGTCTGCAGCAGCTTCGGCATCCTGGCTATATGTGGCGTCGATCAGGCGATTGAGCAGGAACAAGACAACCGTGCCGCCGGCAAAATCACCGAACAACAGGCCCAGCACCCCGATGGACCCGGCCGAGCGCAACGCGCTGCGTGTCGGGTCGCGGTTGACCACATGGCCGACCTCATGGGCCAACACGGCCGCCACTTCATCCGGTGTTTCAGCAGCGTCGATCAACCCACGAAACAGGATCACCCGCCCGCCCGGAAGCGTGAAGGCGTTGACCATCTTGTGATCCAGAACGCTCAGCGACACCGGGTAAGGCAGGTCAAGCTTGCCCTGCAGACGCGCCTGCATGACGGCAAGTGCCCGGTCACCACTGCGGCCCTGGCAGACCGCGACCGGCAGAAATTCATTGTCTGACAGGGCGGTCCTGATCTGCTCGAACGTCACGTCGCCCAGTGCCTTTTCTCCTTCGGGCGGCAGAAATACGGCCAGCCTGTCGGAAAGCAGCGGCACCAGCACGAAAATGATCAGTCCGACCGAGGCCACCGCCCCCAGCGACCACGCCAGCAGGCGCGCGCGCTTTTTCACCGGCGGGCGTTGGTGCAGGTTCGGGCAGCGCGCCCGAATGATCGCACGCGCCTCTTCGTCGCTGACAAGCAGCCGAGACACCGGATCGTCAGCCAGCCGCAGCATCAGAACGTCCTTGCCAGCCTGGTCGGGCACCACGCGAATGTCATCCAGCGGCCAGCGCACTTCTGGTGCCTCCGGCGGGCGGATCACCAGCTCCGGGCCGCGGACGGTTTCCACGATCTCCAGTTCCACGCGCTGCACCAGCGCCTGCTCTCCGTCGAGATAGTCGGCAAACGAGCGCAACACCGGGGCCGACCGACCGACGCGGATGACCGTCTCGCTCATATGGCCGCCCCGACATCCAGCGCCTCGGCAAAGCCCTCGGCATGTTCCATGTCATCGCGGTGGCGCTGCTTGATGCCGGACAGTCCGGCCGGAGCGGTAATTTCAAGTGTCTCGGCATAGTGGCGCGCCAGGGGAAGCGTCACCAGAACATGGGTCAGCACGCCCCACAGGATGAACAGCGAAAAATATGTAACCATCGCGAACACGGTGTTGACCCACCAGGGCACATTGTCGCCGATCAGCGTGAGGTCGACATCTTCGCCGACCGGTTGCCCACCGAGGATCGCCATGTAAAACAGCACGCCCAGACCGGTGAGCAAGGCCACGATCGCCAGCACGGCCAGCCCGTAACCCATCGAATAGACGCGCAGCACCCGCCACGGACGAGGGCGCGACCGGAAGCCGATACCCCCGATATTCTTGGTGTTCGTCATCAGCCGGAAGGCATGCACCCGGTAATGCACGAGCCCGTAGCCTGTCAGCAAGACCCCGAAAACGATCAGCCCCCCACCGGCGACCACGTTACCCTGAAAGGTGACCACACCGCCGATTGCAACGGTCACAAGCCCGGCCAGAAACACCAGGTAGGGCCGATAGAGCATCTGCCACCGCCCGCCCTGCTGCATCTTTTCGCTGCCGAACCATGTTCGGTCGGTGCGGTATTTTTCAAGCCAGAAGGTCATGCGCGGCCATAGCAGGCCCAGGCTGAGGATCGTGACCAGCCAGTGCACCAGCGCGCGCCAGGCATAGCTCCAGGCGCCCTGATCCATGCCAAAGCGGATGCCCCGCCAGCGGGTGCGTGCCAGAATGTAGCGCCGCGCCCTGTAGCGGGCGTAAAAGATGATCGGAACGATGCCGACAAATGACAGCGCATAGGCCCACAGGTTGGTGTTGAAGAACGAGAACGACACGAACATCAAGAGCAGGTTCACGATGCCGATGTAAAACGCCAGAAACACCACCGCGATCAGGAAGCCGAGCAGCTTTTCCATCGGCTCGCCGACATATTCCAGCGGTTGCCCGCCGGGGCGGATCGATGACCAGTAGAACCGCCGCAGCCGGGTTTTCATCCAGAACCGGTAGATGCCCAGGGTCAGAACCGTCAGCAGGCTGCTGACCAGCGCCAGCCGAAACAGCGGTCTGCGCCGCCCGACATATTCGGTTTCCAGAACCGATGCCATCAGGTGAATCGGTTGTCGCGCGGAAAGCCGCGCGGGGCCATGCGGCCCGCGCCGGCGCGTTTGCCCAGCCAGTCGCGCAGCTCGGTTTCGGTGCGGGTGCGCCCGGCCGGGTCCAGCCAGCTCAGGCCGATGTCCAGGGTAAAGGTGCGGGCATCAGACAGGCCCCCGTCCTTGTATTTCTGCAACCGCACGCCCTTGCCGCGCCCCATTTCGGGCAACTCGGACAGCGCAAATACCAGCACCTTGCGGTTTTCACCGACGCAGGCCACATGATCGCCCTCAACCGGCCGACACACCCGGGCCTGAACGTCACCCTTCACGTTCAGCACCTG
The DNA here is from genome assembly GCA_026989405.1 of Marinosulfonomonas sp. Classification (GTDB taxonomy): domain Bacteria; phylum Pseudomonadota; class Alphaproteobacteria; order Rhodobacterales; family Rhodobacteraceae; genus JAJRUE01. Next base: position 5,913 of record JALSJL010000431.1, read on the forward strand.
TTTGCCGGTGCGCGTCTGCGCAACCACATCATCTTCGGGCACGACAAACCCGTCGCCCGCGCTTGAGGCCAGCAACAGCTTGCGGCCCGGCTCATGGATGAACAGAGCGACGATTTCGGCTTCGTTCGGCAGGTCCACCATCAGGCGCACCGGCTCGCCCATGCCGCGCCCGCCGGGCAGGCTGGTGGCCGGGATCGTGTAAAACCGCCCGTTGCTGCCGAACAGCAGGATCTTGTCGGTGGTCTGGGCATGAAAGACGAAACGCCCCTCGTCGCCGTCCTTGAACTTCAGCGGCTGATCCAGGTCGATATGGCCCTTCATGGCGCGAATCCAGCCCATTTTCGAACAGACCACGGTGATCGGCTCGCGCTCGATCATCGCTTCCAGCGGCACCTCTTCCACCTCTTCGGCCTCGGCAAACCGGGTGCGCCGCGCACCGCCCGGGTAGTCCTTGCCGAAAAGCTTGCGGGTTTCCTTCAGCTGCTCCGCAATCCGCGCCCACTGCAGCTTGTCGCTTTCCAGCAGGTCCTCCAGCCCGGCGCGTTCCATCATCAGGTCGTCACGCTCGCGCCGCAGTTCCAGCTCTTCCAGCCGGCGCAGCGACCGCAGCCGCATGTTCAGGATCGCTTCGACCTGCACTTCGCTCAACTCACCCTCGCCCGGCGCGGGCGACACGTAATCGGCCTCCGAAACTGCACGCACATGTTCGCGGCCCCAGTCCTCGCGCATCAACGCCGCTTTCGGATCGTCATCGTAGCGGATGATGTCGATCACCCGGTCGAGGTTCAGGAAGGCGACGATGAAGCCTTCGAGAACCTCAAGCCGATGGTCGATCCTGGCCAGCCGGTGGCGCGAGCGGCGCAGCAGCACGTCGCGGCGGTGATCGAGGAAGGCGCGCAGCACCTCTTTCAGGCTGCACACTTTCGGCGTCAGCCCGTCGATCAGCACGTTCATGTTCAGACTGAAACGGGTTTCCAGGTCGGAATTGCGGAACAGCATCCCCATCAGCATTTCCGGGTCCACGTTCTTTGAACGCGGCTCAAGGATCAGCCGGATGTCATCGGCGCTTTCGTCGCGCACATCGGCAAAGATCGGCACCTTCCGGGTCTGGATCAGCTCGGCCAGCTTTTCGATCAGCTTGGATTTCTGCACCTGGTAGGGGATCTCGGTGACCACGATCTGCCATTGCCCGCGGCCAAGCTGTTCCACCTCCCATTTCGCGCGCAGCCGGAAAGACCCGCGCCCGGTGCGGTAGGCCTTGGCGATGTTCTCGCGCGGCTCGACAATGGTGCCGCCGGTGGGAAAATCCGGGCCCGGAATATAGTTGAGCAACGTGTCGTCGCGCGCCTCGGGCGTCTTGATCAGGTGCAGGCAGGCATCGACCAGCTCCACCAGGTTGTGCGGCGGAATGTTCGTGGCCATCCCCACCGCGATCCCGCTGGAGCCATTGGCCAGAAGGTTCGGGAATGACGCCGGCAGCACCACCGGCTCGCGCAGCGTGCCGTCGTAGTTCTCGCGGAAATCCACCGCATCCTCGTTCAACCCTTCCAGCAGGGCCTCGGCGGCAATGGTCATCCGCGCTTCGGTATAGCGGCTGGCGGCCGGGTTATCGCCATCGATATTGCCGAAATTGCCCTGCCCGTCGACCAGCGGATACCGCACGTTGAAATCCTGCGCCAGCCGCGCCATCGCGTCATAGATTGCGGCGTCGCCATGCGGGTGGTAGTTACCCATCACGTCGCCGGAAATCTTCGAAGATTTGCGGAACCGCCCGGCCGGGTCGAGCTTGAGTTCGCGCATCGCGTAAAGAATGCGCCGGTGCACCGGTTTCAGCCCGTCGCGCGCATCGGGCAACGCCCGGTTCATGATGGTGGACAGCGCATAGGTCAGGTAGCGATCCCCCAACGCCCGGCGCAGCGGCTCCGTCACTTCCAGCGGTGTCTTGTCCTGATCGTCGCTCACATCATTCATGGCGCCCCTGATAGCTGGCCCCGCGCGCAGGGTAAAGAATCCTTAGGGGGAAGAAATTCGATTCTTTCACCACAAAATCGCCATCCCGATCGGCTAGGAGGATGGCTTGTTGTTTCAAACCGGGGGCGCGTGCCACCATGATCCGTGCAACCCTCCTGCTTCTTGCCGGCCTCTGGCTGGCCATGACCTGGGCCGACCGCCTGCCAGAGGCGCAGACCGGTCGCCCCCGCGTGGCCGCCGCCCCGGCCGCCGCCCCGGTCGCCGCCACGCCGCAACCGGTCACCGAACCCGCCACGCCAGCCCCCAGCCTGCGGCTAGCCAGTGCCAGCACGGTGCCGTTTTCCACGCCGACCCCGGTGACCGAAGACGGCCACCTGCAGGACGCCGCCGCCCTGGCCGCCCTGCCCGACGCCCCGGACAGCACGCCGGAACCCGTCGCCGACCCCCCCGTCATCACCCGCTACGTCGCCGCGCGCTCGGTCAACGTGCGCGCCGGCCCCTCGACCGGCAACGGCGTCATTGGCCGCGTGCTCTATGCCGACATCGTCGAAATCCTGTCCGATCCCGACGCCCCCTGGGTCCGGATCCGCATCCAGGGCGACGGCATCGAGGGCTACATGGCCGCGCGCTTCCTGCAGGAAACCCCGCCGGGCTGAGCGCATTGTTTGAGCTTTGCGCCCAAACATTCTAGGTCAGCACCAAATACGCCAACGGAAAACCCACATGACCCGGAAATCCATCCTGATCACCGGCTGTTCCTCGGGCATCGGCTACGATGCCGCCCACGGGTTGCACGCCCACGGCTGGCGCGTCTTTGCCGCCTGCCGTAAACAGGCCGACTGCGACCGCCTGCAAGGCGAAGGGCTGGAAACCGTCCAGCTCGACTACGAAGACGAGGCTTCGATCGAACGCGCCGTCGCCCATGTCCTCGCCCAGACCGGCGGTACGCTGGATGCGCTGTTCAACAACGGCGCCTACGCCATCCCCGGCGCGCTCGAAGACCTGCCCCGCGCCGCGCTCAGCGCCATCTTCGAAGCCAACCTTTTCGGCTACCACGACCTGACCCGCCGCCTGATCCCCACCATGCGCGCCCAGGGCCATGGCCGCATCATCAACTGCTCCTCGGTCCTTGGCCTCGTGGCGATGAAATGGCGCGGCGCCTACAACGCCACCAAGTTCGCCATGGAAGGGCTGACCGACACGCTGCGCCTTGAAATGTGCGACACCCCGATCCACGTCATCCTGATCGAACCCGGCCCCGTCACCTCGCGCATCCGCGAAAACTCGATCCCGCATTTCGAGCGCTGGATCGACTGGGAAAACAGCCCCCGCGCCGCGCAATACAAATCGCAACTCGTGCAGCGGCTCTATCACAAGACCGGCAAGGATCCGTTCGAACTGCCCCCCTCGGCCGTCACCGCCAAGCTGATCCGCGCGCTCGAGGCCCCGCGCCCCCGCCCGCGCTACTACGTCACCACCCCGACCTACCTGATGGGCGCCGCCCGGCGCCTGCTGTCGTCGCGCATGCTCGACCGGTTGCTGTCGCGCGGCTGATCCGCGGCTGACTGGCGGCTGACAGTCGGGGCAGCGGCAAATCGCCCTTCCCCTTTCCCCGGCTCCGCATCCGGCCTATATCCGCACCAAACCCGAACCAGCGGAGAACGCGCCATGATCAACGATCCTCTTTTTCTCGTCGTCGCGGGGTCGGTCATCATGGTCCTCATCGTCCTGATGGTCGGGCTGGGCGGATTTGCCCAGGGCGGCAAGTTCAACAAAAAGCACGGCAACCGGATGATGCGCTACCGCATCGCGGCCCAGGCCGTGGCCATCGCGCTGATCCTTGCATATGTCCTGTTGCGCAGAAGCGGAGGCTGACATGGTTGTTCTGAACAAGATTTACACGCGCACGGGCGATACCGGCGAAACCGCGCTTGGCAACGGCACCCGTGTCGCCAAGAACGATCCGCGCGTTGCCGCCTACGGCACGGTCGATGAAACCAACGCAACGGTCGGGCTGGCGCGGCTTCATGCCACCGGCAAGATCGACAGACGGCTCGCGCGCATCCAGAACGACCTGTTCGACCTTGGCGCCGACCTGTGCCGCCCGGAAATGGACAAGGACGCGGAGGCCGACTATCCGCCGCTGCGCTTGGCGGTCACTCAGGTCGAGCGGCTCGAAAGCGAGATCGACGACATGAACGAAACGCTGGAACCGCTGCGCTCGTTCATCCTGCCCGGCGGCACCGCGCTGTCGGCGCATCTGCACCTGTGCCGCACCGTGTCGCGGCGTGCCGAGCGGCTGGCGGTGGACCTGTCGCAGAACGAACCCGTGAACCCGGCCGCGGTCAAATACCTCAACCGCCTGTCCGACTGGTTCTTTGTGGCGGCCCGGATTGCCAACAACCACGGGGCAGACGACGTGCTCTGGGTGCCCGGCGCGAACCGCTAGGCGGCAAGTTCGGTCAGGAAGCGTCTCGTCCCGACCCTCCGACATCGGCCCAGCAGAAACACTTGCCCTGGTGCAGGCTTTCCAGACGGCTTTCTCCCTTGTGCCAAGGGCAGGATTTTCACAGGCCCAGCCGGCGAGCGTCACCAGCCGAGCGCCGGATCAGGCGTCCTGACCCGCCGGCTGCCAAAGCTCCAGCGGGTTGCCTTCGGGATCGTGGATGCGGGCGAACTCGCCGATACCCTCCATCGTTTCGCGCCGGCCCACCTCTATCCCGGCCTTTTCAAGCTGCGCGATCATCGCATCCAGATCATTCACCCGAAAGTTCAGCATGAAGCGCCGGTCGGCGTCGAAATAATCCGTGTCCGCCGGGAAAGGCGCAAACACGGTCGGCCCGGCCTCC